>JBDTXW010000077.1:0-11042 GCA_040005975.1 Betaproteobacteria bacterium
TCGCCGTCTTTCGGGGTGCGGATCTCGCCCTCGATCGTGTCGCCGGTGTGCAGGTTGAAGCGGCGAATTTGCGACGGCGAAATATAGATGTCGTCGGTGCCGGCGAGATAGCTGGTGTCGGGCGAACGCAGAAAGCCGAAGCCGTCGGGCAGCACTTCGAGCGTGCCGTCACCGAAGATGCTCTCGCCCTTCTTCGCCTGATTCTTCAGCAACGCGAAAATCAGGTCGTGCTTGCGCAGACGATTGGCGCCGTCGATCTCGTTGGTGTTCGCGATCTCGACGAGCTCGGTGACGGGCTTGGACTTGAGTTCGGACAGGTGCATGGAGGGGAACGAGTTGCGGGAGGAGGCCGGGACGGTCCGCGGACAGGCTTAAGGCCGCGAAACCTGATGCAAAAAGGGAGGTTGGCGCCGGAGAGGCTTCCGACAGCGCCGGTGACGACGTCCCGCAGCGACTACGCTCAGCGGGGCGCGTGCTTCAATGGGTCAGCAGCGTAGCTTGTTCCGATGTGGCTGTCAATAAAGGCGGTCAGCTGCGACTTGGACAGCGCCCCGACCTTCTGCGCGGCCACTTCCCCGCCCTTGTACAGGATAAGCGTCGGAATGCCGCGTATGCCGTATTTCGCCGGCACCCCGGGATTGGCGTCTATGTCCAGCTTGGCCACGGTGAGCTTGCCGGCGTAGCTCTTGGCAACGTCATCCAGGATCGGCGCGATCATCTTGCATGGGCCGCACCATTCGGCCCAGTAGTCGACCAGCACCGGCGTACCCGCCTTCAGGACGTCGTTGTCGAAAGTGGCGTCGGTAACGTGCTTGATGTGCTCATTCATCGTGAACCTCGTTGATGCGCTGTCGGCGCTTGGGGCCTGCTGGAGGGCCGCTGCGTTCGCGTCCCGAGTCCTAACTTAGCGCAAAGGAACGACAGGCGCAAGCCACGGGCGCGCGCGAGTCGACTTTATGCGTAGCTTGGGCCGATTTGGTAAAATCCAAGGCCGGCGCGAAGGAACACGAACGCGATGACCTACGTTGTCACCGAAAGCTGCATTCGCTGCAAGTATACCGACTGTGTCGACGTGTGCCCGGTCGACTGCTTTCGCGAAGGCCCCAATTTCCTGGTGATCGATCCGGACGAGTGCATCGATTGCACGCTTTGCGTCGCCGAATGCCCGGTTGAGGCGATCTTTGCCGAAGACGACGTTCCCGACGACCAGCAGCAGTTCAAGGCGCTCAATGCCGAGCTCGCCAAGGCGTGGAAGCCGATCATCGAACGCAAGCCGGCGCCGCCCGACGCCGACGAGTGGAAGACGGTCAAGGTCAAGCTGCCACTGCTGGAACGATGAAAAGACTCTGCTTGCTTGGCGCTGCCTTGGCGCTTCTCCTGTCCGGCAGCGTGCCGGCCCAGGCGCCAGCGCCTGCCGGTGATGCCGCCGCCGGAGCGCAGAAGATCGAGATGTGCATCGGCTGCCACGGCATCGTCGGCTGGCGCACCGCCTTTCCCGAGGTCTACAAGGTGCCCAAGATCGGCGGTCAGCATGAAGCCTACATCATCAGGGCATTGCAGGCGTATCGCGCCGGCGAGCGCAGCCACCCGTCGATGAAGGCGATCGCGGCGACGCTGTCGGACAAGGACATCGCCGACCTGGCCGCTTATTACGCGCGCGCACTGCCGACAACGGCCAGCAAATGAGCGCGATCATGAGGATATTCCTGGCCGGGCTCTTCGCGACGGCAGCGCTCGGTGCGGCAAACGCGGCGCTGGCGGCCGATGTCAAGGCCGGTGAAGCCAAGGTCAAGGGGGCCTGCCAGGCCTGCCACGGCGTCGACGGCAACAGCCAGAGTGCCGACTATCCGAAGCTCGGCGGCCAGTATCCGGACTATCTGGCCAAGACGCTGCGCGACTACAAGTCGGGCGCGCGGAAGAATCCGATCATGGCCGGATTCGCCGGAACGCTGTCGACCGCGGACATCGAGAACGTCGCCGCCTATTACGCTGCGCAGCCGGCGGCGCTCCGCACGACGCACTGACGACGATCGGATCGGTGCGACGAAGCGCCTCTTTGAGGCGCCTTGTTCATTTCGGCAGCTGCTTACTTCGTCTTGTGCCGGTACTCGCAGAGGTCGGCGATCACGCACTGCGGACACAGCGGCTTTCGCGCCTGACACACGTAGCGGCCGTGCAGAATCAGCCAATGATGCGCATCGTGGCGAAATTCCTCCGGCGTGAACTTGACGAGCTTGCGTTCGACCGCCTCGGGCGTGCGGCCCGGCGCGAGCCCGGTGCGGTTGGCGACGCGAAAGATGTGGGTATCGACGGCGATCGTCGGCTGTCCGAAGGCGACGTTCTGCACGACGTTGGCCGTCTTGCGCCCAACCCCGGGCAGCCTGATCAGCGCATCGTGGTCGGCGGGTACCTCGCCGCCGTGCTCGTCGATCAACTGGCGGCATAACGCGACGATGTTTTTCGCCTTGGTGCGGAATAGCCCGATCGTCTGGACGTACGGAATCAACCCGGTTTCGCCCAGCTTGACGATCGCCTGCGGGGTGCGCGCAACCGGAAAGAGCTTTGCCGTCGCCAGATTGACGCTCTTGTCGGTTGCTTGCGCCGACAGCACGACGGCGATCAGCAATTCGAACGGCGTGCGATAGCTCAATTCGCTGCGAGGATGCGGATTCTGCCGGCGCAGTCGTTCGTAGATCGCCTGTCGCTTGGGCGGATTCACCCGCCACCCCGATTTCGCACGGGCGCTGGCCGCGCCGGCGCGTCAGCTTCGCGCGACAGCGAGCCGCGAGGCCGCCGTCTCATGCGCCGCGGCGGTGCCCGGCGGCGCGCCGCGCTCGGGCCCGGGCGAGCGCCGCCGCAACTGTTTTCCGGCGCTCGTCGGGTGTCGCATCCCGCACGGCCTGCGCCGAGTTGGCTTCGGCGCGGGATGCGCTCTGGGCTCGGGGTTGCGCGAGCCGCTCGTTGCGGGCGGCGAAACGGCTGCGCGCTGCGGCGGCGTCGGCCGGCGCCCAGGCTCGCCCGGCGCTTGTCATGACAATGCAGTCGACCGGGCACGGCGGCAGGCAAAGCCCGCAGCCAGTGCAATGATCGGCCAACACGGTGTGCATGCGCTTGGCGGCGCCGACGATCGCGTCGACCGGGCAGGCCCGGATGCACAGCGTGCAACCGATGCACGCGGCCTCGTCGATGCGCGCCCATGCCAGCGGCTCGGCCGTGCCGAACGCCGCATCGGGCGGAGGCGCCGGCACGTCGAGCAGGGCGGCGAGCGCCGCGATTGTGGGCACGCCTCCGGGCGCGCAACGGTTGATCGGCGCGGTGCCGTCGGCGATCGCCTCGGCATACGGACGGCACCCGGGATAGGCGCAGCGCGTGCATTGCGTCTGCGGCAGCAGGGCATCGATGCGGTCGGCGAGCGTGGCGATGCTTCGCATGCCCCTATTCTACGGGCGCGACGCATTGCCGGCGACCCGGGCATGCCCGACAATGTGCGAGCGATCATGCCCTCCCATCATCATCATCCCCATGCGAGGCCGCACGGCGACACGGCCAAAGGCGCCGGCGCACGCGAGCGCCGTGCGCTGCTTATCGCCGTCGTATTGACGATTGGCTATGCGCTCGTCGAGTCCGTCGGCGGCTGGCTCGCCGGGTCGCTGGCGCTGTTCGCCGACGCCGGTCACATGGTCACCGACGCGGCGGCGCTGGGCATCGCCCTGTTGGCCCAGCACGTCGCGCGGTTGCCGCCGTCCCGCCGCGCGAGCTATGGCTACGCCAGGGCCGAGGTCATCGGTGCCTTCATCAACGCGCTGCTGATGTTGGCCGTCGTCGTCGGGATCTCGGTCGAGGCGGTGCGACGTCTGCTTGCGCCATCGCCGGTGGCCGGCGGGATGGTGATGGTCATTGCCGCCATCGGGCTGCTGATCAATATTTTCGCGGCATGGAGCCTGTCGCAAGGGCAAAGCTTGAATAGCCGGGCGGCGCTGCTGCATGTCAGCGGCGACATGCTCGGGTCGGTCGCGGCAATCGTTGCCGGTGCCGTCGTTGCGTCGACCGGATGGATGCCGATCGATCCGATCCTGTCGCTGCTGGTCGCCGCACTGGTCCTGCGCTCGACTTGGCTGCTGCTCAAGGCTTCGACGCACGTGCTGATGGAAGGCGTTCCCGCCAATCTTTCGTACGACGAAATAGGTCGCGCGCTGACCCGTGTTCCGGGGGTGGCCGCCGTGCACGACTTGCATGTCTGGCAGATGACGACCGACAGGACGGCGATGTCGGCGCATCTCTTGATCCGCGAAGCGCAGGCGTGGCCGCAGATCCTGGCGGCGGCGCAGCGCCTGCTGGCGGAACGCTACCGCATCGACCACGTGACCCTGCAGCCGGCGTGGCATCCGCCGCCTGCGGACAAGCGCGTCATTCCGCTGACGCCGATTGCGGGCGACGACAAGCCTCACCTGCACTGACGCCGATCAGTCTAGAGCCAGCGGATCTTCTTGAACCAGAAATAAAGACCGACGTCGATCACGGCCATCACCGCGAGCGACAATGGGTATCCGTATTGAAAATCGTACTCCGGCATGTTCTTGAAGTTCATGCCGTAGATACCCGCGATCAGCGTCGGCACCGCGATTATCGCGGCCCAGGCGGCCAGCTTCTTCGTGACCTCGGTCTCGTTCAGGCTGATCATGCCCAGGTTGACCTGGATCGCGGTGGTCTGCATGTCGCGTATGCCCTCGATTGAGGCGTGCAGGCGCTGCAGGTGGTCGAACACGTCGCGGAAGTACTCGCCCATGCCGGCGCAGATGCGCGGCACGCGGCCGCCGTAGAGCTTGCCCACCGCTTCCATCAGCGGGTCGACCGCGTGCTTGAGCGTCATCAGCCTGCGCTTGAGGGCGTACAGGGCCTCGATGTTGGAGCGCGCGGTGTTGCGGACGAAGATCTGCTCTTCGATCGTCTCCAACTCCGTTTCGAGCGCCTCGAGGACCGGAAAATAGCGGTCGACGACCTTGTCCATCAGCGCATACAACACATACGCCGCGCCGTGCATCAGCAGGTCGGGCTCGTGCTCGCTCCGCGCGCGCACGTCGGCAAAACCGCGTTCGGTGTCGCGGCGGACCGAGAGCACGTAGTTGGGACCGACGAAGATGTCGATCTCGCCGACGTGCAACTCGTCGTCGCGCATCTCGACCGCGTGCAGCACGGCGAACAGCGAATCGCCGTACTCCTCGATCTTGGGCCGCTGATGGCCATGCCGCGCGTCCTCGACGGCGAGCCCGGGAAGGCCGAACTCCTCGTTCATCTCCTCGAGTTCGGCCGGCGACGGATCCTTGAGCGCCACCCAGACGAAGCAGTCCGGACGCTTGACGTAATCGCTGATCGCTTCCTTCGGGATGTCGGCGAGCTTCTTGCCTTCCTGGTAGGCGACGCAGTTGACCAGCATGATCGTTGCTTTCGCGGTGAATGATCGATGATAGCGGCCCCGGCGCGCGATTGCCACCGTGCGTGGGCGATGCCGCCTTTGCCGTTCCGGGGGCGCCGTCACGTCCGGCCAAAGTGGATGCCCTCGGCGGCAGCGGGTACCATGGCTGCCTTTCCCGCCGTACGCGAAACGCCGCATGATCATCGAGTCGCTGCTCGACACCGATCTGTACAAATTCACGATGATGCAGGTCGTGCTGCATCACTTCCCCGGCGCGCAGGTCGAATACCGCTTCAAATGCCGGGCGCCGGGCATCGATTTGACGCCGCATCTGAACCAGATCGAGCGCGAAATCATCGGCCTGTGCAGCCTGCGCTTCACGCACCGGGAGCTCGAGTACCTGCGGCGCCTGCGCTTTGTCAAAAGCGACTTCGTCGATCTGCTTGGACTGTTCCAGCTCGACCAGCGCTTCATCAGCCTGACCCCTGCGGCGGCGCCCGGCGAGATCGACATCGCGATCAAAGGGCCGTGGCTGCACACGATCCTGTTCGAGGTGCCGGTGCTCGCGATCGTCAGCCAGGTCTATTTCCGCGAGACGCAGCCCCGGCCGAGTCTGGCCGAGGGCCGCCGACGGCTCGACGCCAAGATCGCGCAGATCAACGCGGTGCCCGACCCTGAGTTCCGCATTGCCGACTACGGTACGCGGCGCCGGTTCTCGCGCCCATGGCAGGACGAAGTCGTGCGCACGCTGAAGGAAGGCATCGGCCCTAAATTCGTCGGCACAAGCAACGTCAAGCTCGCCTTCGATCACAGCCTGACCCCACTCGGCACAATGGCGCACGAATACATGCAGGCTTGTCAGGCGGTGGGGCCACGGCTTCGCGATTCCCAGGTGTTCGCGTTCAATACCTGGGCGCGCGAATACAGGGGAGACCTGGGGATCGCGCTGTCCGACGTCTGCGGCATGGACGCTTTCCTGCGCGATTTCGACCTGTTCTTCTGCAAGCTGTTCGATGGTGTTCGGCATGACTCGGGCGACCCGTTCGAATGGGGCGAGAAGCTGATCGCGCATTACCAGAAGATGCGGATCGACCCGCGCTCGAAGGTGATGGTCTTTTCCGATTCGCTCGACGCGCCGCTGGCGATCCGGCTTTTTGAGTACTTCAAGCGTCGCAGCCAGACGGCATTCGGCATCGGCACCAACCTGACCAACGACCTGGGTTACGAGCCGCTGCAGATCGTGATCAAGATGACGCGCTGCAACGGCCAGCCGGTCGCCAAGATCAGCGACGAGCCATCGAAGGCGATGGATTACGATCCGTCGTATGTCGCTTATCTGCGCGAGGTGTTCGAGGTGCCCGAGCCGGTAGCGACGACCGGTGGCGGCGGGCTCGACGCCGACTAGGGCGCCGGCGGCCGGTTTTGGCCGAGCGCCGCCTCGTACGCGGCCAGCACGTTGGCGCCGGCGCACGCGAATACCACCCGTTGCAGCGCGTCGAGCCGGTCGAAGCCTCGCACGGCGTCGACCGCGATCGGCACCGCTTGCTCGAGCGGATAGCCGTACGCGCCACAGCTGATCGCCGGGAACGCGATCGACGCAAGACCGTGTTCGACGGCGAGTTCCAGCGAGCGCCGATAGCACGAGGCCAGCAATTGCGCCTCGCCAACGCTGCCGCCTTGCCACACCGGCCCGACCGTGTGGATGACCTGGCGCGCCGGCAGGCGATAGCCGCGCGTGATCTTCGCTGCGCCCGTTGCGCAGCCGCGCAACAGCCGGCATTCGGCCAGCAGCTCGGGTCCGGCCGCACGATGGATCGCGCCGTCGACGCCGCCGCCGCCCAGCAGGCTGTTATTGGCAGCGTTGACGATCGCATCGACGGCGAGCGTCGTGATGTCGGCGCGCAGGGCGCTTATTTGCGGATGCATGGCGCGATTTTCGCATTGGCGGCCGTGGGCGGGGACGGCTTTCGCGACGACGATCGCCGGAGCTCCGCTGTCGCCGCTCGGCGCTTCGGTTTATAGTAGCGCGATGTCCTCGGCCCACCCGATCAAAACGCCCACTGCGCCGCCGGGCGCCCCTGCGGCAAAACAGGCGGCGCGGAGCCCGGACCGGCGCTTACGACTCGACGACATCCTCAAGCTGATGATAGCCGACGGCCTGGTCGCGGCCGCCGATGCCGAGCAGGTCGCGCGATCGCGCACGCAGCGCTACGATCATCCGCTCGAGCTGATCGCCGACCAGAAATGGCGCTCGCTGCTGCCGCCGCGCCGGCTGCTGACGCTAGAGGCGCTGGTCGAATGGCTCGCCGGCAAGCTCGGCATTGCCTATCATCACATCGACCCGCTGAAAATCGACCTGGTCGCGGTCACCGGCACGATGTCGATCGCGTACGCCGAGCGCTATGTCATTCTTCCGGTCGCCGTCGCCAAAGGCGAGCTTACGGTCGCCACCAGCGAGCCGTTCGTCCGGGCGTGGGCCGACGAGCTCGAATCGATCCTGCATCTGAAAGTCAAGCTGGTTTTCGCCAACCCGCAGGACATCCGCCGTTACATCGGCGAATTCTTCAACCTCGCGCGCTCGATCAAGAAGGCCGGTGAGAACCAGCGCGGCGACACATCGTTCGCGCGCAATTTCGAGCAGCTGGTCGAGCTGGGCAAGCACGGCCAGCTCGACGCCAACGATCAGCACGTCGTCCATATCGTCGATTGGCTGTGGCAATACGCGTTCGAGCAGCGCGCCTCCGACATCCACGTCGAGCCACGGCGCGAATCGGGTGTCGTGCGCTTCCGCATCGATGGCGTGCTGCACCAGGTCTACGTGATCCCGAATCCGGTCCTGGTCGCGATGACCAGCCGCATCAAGCTGCTGGCGCGGATGGAAATCGTCGAGCGGCGGCGTCCGCAGGATGGTCGCATCAAGACGCTGTCGCCGGACGGTGAGGAGATCGAGCTTCGCATCTCGACGATGCCGACTGCCTTCGGCGAGAAAGTTGTCATGCGGATTTTCACGCCCGACGTTCTGGTGCGCGATTTCCAGGAGCTGGGCTTCACCGGCGAGGACCGCGAGCGCTGGGAGCGCATGATCAAGGAGCCGTACGGCATCATCCTCGTCACCGGACCGACCGGATCGGGCAAGACGACGACGCTGTATTCGACGATGAAGCTGCTCGCAACGCCCGAAGTCAACGTCTGCTCGATCGAGGATCCGATCGAGATGATCGCTCCCGAGTTCAACCAGATGCAGGTGCAGCCGGCGATAGGCGTCGATTTCGCGAGCGGCGTACGGACGCTGTTGCGCCAGGACCCCGACATCATCATGGTGGGCGAGATCCGTGATCGTGACACTGCCGACATGGCCGTGCAGGCGGCGCTGACGGGCCACCTGGTGCTCTCTACGTTGCACACCAACGACGCGCCCACCGCGATCACGCGGCTGATCGACCTCGGCGTCCCGCCGTTTCTGGTCAGTTCGACGGTGCTGGGCGTGATGGCGCAACGGCTGATACGCACGCTTTGCCCGCATTGCAAAACGCCTGCCGATCCGCTCGATGCGGACACCTGGCGCATGCTGACCGCGCCGTTTCGCAGCGACGGCGAGCAGCATGTCCACGCGCCGGCCGGCTGCCTTGAGTGCCGGATGACCGGCTATTACGGTCGTATTGGCCTGTACGAGATCATGACCTTGACGCCGGCCATCCGCCGCCTGATCCATGCGGACGTCGACGATTCCAAGATTCGTGAGCAGGCATACAAGGAAAATATGAAGCCGCTGCGCGTCTCCGGTGCGGCAAAGATCGCGGCCGGGCTGTCTACCGCCGAAGAAGTCATCAAAGTCGTCCCGCTGGGCTAGCCGACGGCACAGGCCGAATGCAGCAGCGGCCCGCCGGCGCATCGACCGGCCGGCGTGCGCTGCGCGTGGCCTTAACGCGCCCAGCCCGCGCTGAAATGATCGCTGACACCATGAGCTTGCAAGAACCGCTACGTCCGACGCACCTGTCGCTGCGCTTCATCGCGCCGCTGGCGGTTGCGCTCGCGCTCCTCGCATACCTGCTGGTGCCGGTGGTCGACAAGCTGGCCTTGCGCTGGTGGATCAACGACCTCGACATGCGCTCGGAGCTAGTCGCCAACACGCTGCAGGACCAGCTGATCGGAGTTATCGAGCAGGGCTCGACGGCGAAGCTCGAGCAGGTGTTCATGCGCGCGCTCCAGGACGAGCGCCTGTATGCGCTGGCGTTTTGCGACGAGCGCGGGAAGCTCCGCTATTCGACACCGACCTATCCGTCGTCGCTGGGTTGCCGTCCGCCGGCCAGCGCCGCCGGCGAGGCGCACTCGGTAATTCGCCTGCGCCAGGGACCGCTGCACGTCGTGCAGCGCGCGCTGCTCCAGGGCAACGATCGCATCGGCACGCTGATCCTGGTCCACGACATGAGCTTCGTCGACCGCCGCAGCGCCGATACGCGGCTCTATCTGATCGGCCTGTTCGTCGTTCTCGGCATCGTCGTCTCGCTGGTCACCGTGTCGATCGCCCACCTGTCGTGGCGCGGCTGGGTCGCCGGCGTACGCTCGCTGCTGCGCGGCGAAGGGATACTGCAGCCCTTTTCGCAGCCGGGCTCATCGCCCGTGCATCCGCTGGCGAGCGAATTGCGGGCGCTGCTGCGCGAGCTCGACCAGAGCCGTCGCGGGGGTGAGCAGAGCGCGATATGGAGTCCGGAAATGCTGCGCAGCGTCCTGCACGAACAGCTGCTGGGCGACGAGGTGCTGGTCGTCTCGAACCGCGAGCCCTTCATCCACAACCGTGATGGCGACAAGACCACGTTGTTGCGGCCGGCCAGCGGTCTGGTTACCGCGCTCGAACCGGTGATGCGGGCCTGCTCCGGCACATGGATTGCGCATGGAAGCGGCAGCGCGGACCGCGAGACGGCCGACGCGCGCGGGCGCCTGCGCGTTCCGCCCGAAAACCCGAGCTATACGCTGCGCCGCGTCTGGCTGAGCGACGAGGAGGAGCGCGGCTACTACAACGGCTTCGCCAACGAAGGGCTCTGGCCACTGTGTCACATCGCACACGTGCGGCCGGTATTCCGTTCCGCCGACTGGGAGCAGTACGTCAAGGTCAACCGCCGCTTTGCGGACGCCGTGCGCGACGAGGCGCACACCGAGGACCCGGTCGTGCTCGTCCAGGACTATCACCTGGCGTTGCTGCCGCGGCTGATTCGCGAACGGCTGCCGAAGGCGACGATCATCATGTTCTGGCACATTCCATGGCCGAACCCTGAGTCGTTCAGTATCTGTCCGTGGCGCGAGGAACTGCTCGAAGGCATGCTCGGCAGCACGATCCTCGGCTTTCATACGCGTTTTCATTGTCAGAATTTCGTCGAGACCGTCGACCGACACCTCGAAGCTCGCATCGAGCGCGAGTCGTCAACGATTTCGTACGGCGGCCACCTGACACGGGTCGAGGCGTATCCGATTTCGATCCAGTGGCCGCCCGAGTGGATCGATTCGCAGCTGTCGGTCTCGCTGTGCCGCGCCAAAGTGCTGAGGATCGAGAGGCTCCCCGATGACGTGCTGCTCGGTGTCGGCGTCGACCGGATGGATTACACCAAGGGCATACTCGAACGGTTTCTCGCGG
>JBDTXW010000078.1:0-11042 GCA_040005975.1 Betaproteobacteria bacterium
TCGGCGCGCGAGTTGGCGCTGATCGTCGGAATTCCCAGAGCGTCGCGCTCGATCACGATCGCTGCCGTCGCGCCAGGCATCGCGGCTTCGCCATCGAGTTGCGCCAGGCTGCCGCGCATCTGGACGTAAACCCACCCCGCCGCCCCCACAAGCGCAACCAGAACAGCAAGCGCGACGCCGCCGGAATAGCGAAGGAGTCTACGAGTCACTACGGCCTCAGCTTGCGCAACAAGAGGCGAATGCGCCGGATTCTAGTATAGTCGCTCGCGTCCAGTCTCCGCTGAAGCGGCCTTTGCACGGCCGAGCGTGAAGGCTCTCGGCATCGGGCGACGAAACCGCCTCAGCGCCCGGCTGCGCCTTCGAAAGCGAGTGCCTCGCTGCCCCCTTCGCTGACGCGCAGGTAGCTCGCTCGATCGTACCAGTCGGCGAGCACCAGGCGCTCGCGCGGCACATCATCGACGATGATCTCGTGCCGCGCCGGCCGATGCGTGTGGCCATGGATCAGGCGATCGACGCGATGCTCGCGCAGGGCAGCCGCTACCGCGTCAGTACTGACGTCCATGATCCTCTCGGCCTTGCCGAGATTCGCGCGCCGGCTGGCGCCGCGCAGCACGGCACCGATGCCTCGCCGGGCGAAGTAGGGCAGCGCCAGGAAATGCCGCCGGTGCGCGGGATCCGCCCACCATGAGCGATAACGCTGGTATTTGACGTCGCCGGTGCAGAGCTGATCGCCGTGCATCAGCAACGTCGGCTTGCCGTGCAGCGGATGGACGACGGCGTCGGGCAGCAAGGTCGCGCCGGCGGCGCGCGCAAAACGCTCGCCCAGCAGGAAGTCGCGGTTTCCGCGCTGCAGATAGATGCGAACGCCGGCATCGGCGCTCGCGGCCAGCGCCGCGGCAACACCGGCCGCGAGCGGGTCGCGCAGCTGGTCGTCGCCGAGCCAGGCGTCGAACAAGTCGCCCAGCACATACAGCGCCGCTGCCTCGCGCACTGGTCCGGCGAGCAGCGCGTGGAACGCCTCGACCAGCGCGGGGCGATCATGCGACAGGTGCAGGTCGGAGATGAACAGCGTCGGCGGCATCGGTGGCTGTGCGCCCCAGCGCTCGTCCGGTAGCGGACTTGGGAGTCAGCTCTCGACGACTTCGACGCGCTCGATCACGACGTCCTCGGTCGGCACGTCCTCGTGGCCGCTGCGCCGGCCGGTCGGAACACCTTTGATACGATCGACGACGTCCTTGCCCGACACGACGCGGCCGAACACGCAATAGCCCCAGCCGCTGGCGTCCGGCGAGCGATGATTGAGGAAATCGTTGTCGGCGACGTTGATGAAGAACTGCGCGGTCGCCGAATGCGGATCCGACGTGCGCGCCATCGCGACCGTGTAGCGCTCGTTCTTCAGGCCATTCGCGGCCTCGTTGGCTATCGGGCCCGAAGTCGGTTTCTGCCGGAAGTCGGCGCCGAAGCCGCCGCCCTGGATCATGAAGCCGTCGATCACCCGATGGAAAAGCGTGTGGTCGAAGTGTCCCGCCCGGGCATATGCCAGGAAATTGGCGACGCTCTTCGGCGCGCGCGCCTGGTCCAGCTCGAGCGTGATCGCGCCGCGGTTGGTATGGAGGATGACCATCGCTCTAATTCGCGACCACGGTCGCGCTCCGGATGATCACGCGCTCGACCGGCACGTCCCTCGGGAACGGACCGCTGCCGCCGGTCGGCGCCGCGGCGATCTTGTTGACGACGTCCATGCCCTCGACCACTTTGCCGAACACCACATAGCCGTAGCCCTGCGGGGTCGCCTCGCGGAAGTTCAGCGACTTGTTATCGTTGACGTTGATGAAAAACTGCGCCGTTGCCGAGTTCGGGTCGCCGGTGCGCGCCATCGCAATCGTTCCCGGGACGTTGGTAAGTCCCGCCTTGCTGCTCTGCTCGGCCTCGTTCTGAATCGGCGGCCGGGTCGGCTTCTGCTTGAAGTCGGTGCTGAATCCGCCGCCCTGGATCATGAAGCCGGGTATCACGCGATGAAACTGCGTGCCGTCGTAGTGCTTGGCGTTGACGTAGGCCAGGAAGTTCTCGACCGTTTTCGGCGCCGCGGCCGGATTGAGCTCGATGCGGATCTTGCCGGCCGTCGTGTCCAGGTCGACCTGTGGGTTGGCGGCCTGCGCCGGGACGCCCGCAGCGAGGCCGGTGGCGGCGAGAGCGATGATGATGAAGCGACGAAACATCGGTGACTCCTTTGCTGTGGTTTCGGTTGCCGTCAAGAGACTGTCCGCGACGGGGTCGAGCTACTTCTTCGGCTTGGGCTTGGCCGCGGGCTTCGGCGGAACCGGCTTGGGCGGGGTCTCCGACGGCGGCACGACGAACAATGCGCTCACGAGCTTCAGCTTGGCTTGTGCACTCTTGTTGGCCTTGTCCAGCGTGGCCGCCTGCTCGAATTCCGTGCCGGCGAGCCGCGAATAGACGTCGCCCAGGTTCTCGTGCGCGATCGCATAGTCGGGATTGATCGCCAGCGCGGCCTGGAGTTCAATTCGCGCCTTGTCGTAGCTGCCCTGCTTGGCCCAGATCACCGCCAGGTTGTTGTGCGGTTCGGGCAGCTCCGGATAGTCCTCGGTCAATCCTTGGAACGTCGCGATCGCCTCGTCGCCATCGCCCTCGTCGGTCTCGATGACGCCGCGAATGAAGCGGGCCTGCGGGTTCTTGGCGTCGCCCGCGAGCACGGCGTCGACTTTCGCGCGGGCCTGTGCGTACTGGCCCTCGCGCACCAGCTTCGCGGCATCGGCCAGCTCCACCGTCAAGCCGGGCGGCGGCGCGGGCTGCGTGATCGACGAGCTCGGCGGCGGCGGGGGCGCCTGCTGGGCGAAGACCGCGCTGGCGACGACGAGTGCGGCAATGATGAGCCACGGGCGTGCTGACATGGATGGGACTGCGGCCGAAGGGACGCGCAATTCTAGCAGAGGCCGTGCAGGGTCTTAGCGCCGCAGCAGGACTTCCTGATCGCGCGCCTGCCTCAGCCGCTCGACGGTCGCGTCGATCAGCTTGCGCGAAATACTGATCGGCGAGGGCAGCTGCGGCAGCGCGTCGATCGAATACCATTGGGCGTCGGCGATCTCGGCATCGCACGGCCGCATGTCGCCGCCGGCATATTCGGCGGTGTAGGCGATCATCAGCGAGTGCGGGAACGGCCATGCCTGGCTGGTGAAATAACGCAGGTCTCGCACCTCGATGCCGACCTCCTCGCGCACTTCTCGATGAATGCAGTCTTCGATCGATTCGCCGGCCTCGACGAATCCCGCCAGCGCGCTGTACATCGCGCCGGGGAAGCGATTGGCCCGCGCCAGCAGCAGGTCGGGACCGCGCGTGACGAGGACCATCATCGCCGGAGAAATGCGTGGATAGGCGACGTGGCCGCAGGCAGGACATTCCTTCGCGCGCTCGCCGGTTCTGTCGCGCATCGCCGCGCCACAGCGACCGCAGAAGCGGTGGCTGCGCTCCCACTCGGAGATCTGGAATGAGCGGCCGGCCAGCGCGAGCTCCGCCTCCGGCAGCTGCAAAAAAAGCGAGCGCAATCCCCGCCACTGCCAGCCGTCGACGTCGGGCGAATCGCCGGCGACATGAAATGCGATGCAATCGGCGCCGCGGTAGCGGCCCAGATAATGGCGAACGCCGTCGATTCCGAGCCGGACGACGTCGGCCAGCGTCGGGAGCGTCGGAGGCTCGGTCGCGCGAGCCAGTATCCGATCGTCGCGCCAGACGAAGCAGACCGCGTCTGTCGCGGGCTTGGCAGGCATGACGACGCCGGGTTCGAATCCGGCGGGTGTGTTCATCGGCGTTTCAGCGCAGGAACCGCTCGTCCTTCCCGATGACCGTCAGCTCGACGAATTTCGACCCGTTGTGGCTGGTCGGGCTGAACGTGATCCAGTACCCGCCGAGATCGAAGTCACGCAGCGATTCCATCGAGGTGATGAATCGTTCGCGCGTCAGGTCGCCGCCGGCGCGGCGCAGGCCTTCGACCAGCGTCTTGGCGGCGATGAAGCCTTCGAGGCTGGTAAACGAATAATCTTGCTTCTTCGTCGACGCTTCGAACAACTGCTGGTATTCCTTGACGACCGGGGCAGCGAAGTTCCAGGGAAAGGGCACGACCTGCGAGATGCCGACGCCGCGTCCCGCGACGCCGGTCTCGTGCGCCAGCGCCTTGCTGCCGACGAACGAGACGTTCATGAATTGCGGATTGGAGCCCGCCGCCCGCATCGCCTTGATGAACGCGGCGCAGGATTTGTACGCCGAGATCATGATCACCGCTTGCGGCTCGACCTTGGCAATCGTTGCCACGGCGGTGGCGACATCGACAGTATTGCGTTCGACGGTGGCGGTCGCGATGATCTTCAGATTGCGCTTGTCCATTGCGCGCGTCACGCCGGCCAGGCCGGCCTTGCCGTAATCGTCGTTCTGGTAGAAGACGGCAATGCGGTCGAGCGTCTGCCCGGTCATCTGCGCGACGATCTTGTCGGTCTCGTCGAAATAGCTGGCGCGGATGTTGAAGACGTAGCGGTTCAGCGGATTGCGCAACGATTCCGCGCCGGTGAACGGGCCGACGAAGGGCACGCGCGCGGCGGTGAAGATCGGCTTGGATGCATTGGAAGTCGGCGTGCCGACGTAGCCGAACAGCAGGAACACGCCATCGTCGATCAGCTTCTTCGTATTGGCGGCCGCCCGGTCGGGCTCGTATCCATCGTCGAGCGAGCGCAACTCGATCTTGCGGCCGTTGACGCCGCCGGCGGCGTTGACCGACTGGAAATAGGCGAGCGCGCCCGCGCGCATTTCGGTGCCCAGCTCCATCGCCGGCCCCGAAAATGCCGCCGACTGCCCGATCAGGATCGATGTCGGCGTGACGCCGGGATCGGCGGCCTGCGCCTGGTGAACACCCGCGACCAGCGCCAGCGCGAAAAGAGAATTCCACCGCTTGTTCATCTTGCTCCTTGCCTGGTCCCGCTCGAACCGCTCGACCTCTCGCCTCGGGACTCGATCTATCATAGGGGATTCCCGCGGGCATGGGAAACATCGGGTTCTTTTCGCACCCCGGAAGCGGTGCGCCGGCGGGTATAATCGCAACAATCGATACCGGATGCGAAGAGCGCCAATGGAAGCCGAACGCCTGAATCAAATTGCCAACCAGCTTGCCGATTTGCAGCATCGCGCCACCGACTTGCGGAGGTATCTTTGACTTCGATGTGAAGGCATCGCGCTTCGAGGAAGTCGCAAGGGAGCTCGAAGACCCGCACATCTGGGAAAATCCCGAGCGCGCGCAGCAGCTCGGCAAGGAAAAAAAGCAGCTGGAAATGGTCGTCGACAGCCTACGGCACATCGACCGGACGCTCAAGGACACGGCCGAGCTGTTCGATCTGGCGCGCGGCGAAGGAGATGATGCGACACTTGCCGCGCTGGAGCGCGACGCTGCCGGCGTCGCCGGCGCGGTCGATGATCTCGAATTCCGCCGGATGTTCCACAATCCGATGGATCCGAATGCCTGCTTCATCGACATCCAGGCGGGCAGCGGCGGCACCGAGGCCCAGGACTGGGCGGCAATGCTGCTGCGCATGTACCTGCGCTATTGCGAGCGCCGCGGCTATAAAACCGAAATCCTGGAAGAATCGCCCGGGGAGGTCGCGGGCATCAAGAGTGCCAGCGTCAAGGTGACCGGCGACTACGCCTTTGGCTACCTGCGCACCGAGACCGGCGTGCACCGGCTGGTTCGCAAGAGTCCTTTCGACTCCAACGCGCGCCGCCACACGTCGTTCGCGAGCGTGTTCGTCTATCCGGAAGTCGACGAGACGATCGACGTGGAGATCAATCCGGCCGACATACGCATCGACACATTTCGCGCGTCCGGCGCCGGCGGCCAGCATATCAACAAGACCGACTCGGCCGTGCGGATCACCCATCTGCCGACCAACATCGTCGTGCAGTGCCAGAACGACCGCTCGCAGCATCGCAACCGCGCCGAGGCGATGGCCATGCTCAAGTCGCGCCTGTACGAGCTCGAGCTCCGCAACCGTCAGGCGGAGCAGCAGAAACTCGAGGATGCCAAGACCGATATCGGCTGGGGCCATCAGATCCGAAGTTATGTGCTCGACCAGTCCCGGATCAAGGATCTGCGCACCAACGTCGAAGTCGGCAATACGCAGGCGGTGCTCGACGGCAATCTCGATGCGTTCATCGCGGCAAGCCTGAAGCAGGGGGTGTGAGGTGAACGACAAGAAAGACCCGCCGGCTGCCGCGGAGGACGAAAACCAGGTCATCGCCGAGCGGCGCAGCAAGCTCCGTGCGTTGCGCTCGCGTGGGAATGCCTATCCGAACGATTTTCACCGCGATGCGCTGGCCGGCGACCTGCACGATGCGCACGATCGCAAAACGCACGAAGAGCTCGATCAGCAGGCCATTACCGTCGCGGTGGCGGGGCGAATGCTGCTCAAGCGGGTAATGGGTAAGGCGAGCTTCGCCACACTGCAGGACATGAAGGGCCGCATCCAGCTCTACATCACCACCGATGCGCTGGGTGCCGACCTGCACGACGCGTTCAAACACTGGGACCTGGGCGACATCGTCGGGGCGCGCGGCACGCTGTTCAAGACCAAGACCGGCGAGCTGACGGTCAAGGTGACCGAGCTCCGCCTGCTGACCAAGGCGCTGCGGCCGCTGCCGGAGAAGTTCCACGGGCTGACCGACCAGGAACAGAAGTACCGGCAGCGCTATGTCGACCTGATCACCAGTCCGGAGTCGCGCCGCGTCTTCGTCGCCCGCTCGAAAATCGTGCAGTCGATGCGCGAATTCTTCGTCGCGCGCGGCTATCTCGAAGTCGAAACGCCGATGATGCATCCTATCCCCGGCGGCGCGGCAGCGCGGCCGTTCATTACGCATCACAACGCGCTGGACACCGACCTTTACCTGCGGGTCGCACCCGAGCTGTACCTGAAAAAACTCATCGTCGGTGGACTGGAAAGAGTATTCGAAATCAACCGCAATTTCCGCAACGAGGGGATCTCGACCCGGCACAACCCCGAGTTCACGATGCTGGAGTTCTACGAGGCGTTCCGCGATTATCGCTACCTGATGGACCTGACCGAGGCATTGCTGCGCGAGGTCGCGCAGAAGGTGTGCGGCACGACGAAGATCGAATACCAGGATGCGTCGATCGAGCTGGGCCGGCCGTTCGACCGCCTGACGATGCCCGAAGCGATCGCGAAATACGACGCGCGGCATGCTGCCGCCGACCTGGCCCGGACCGACTACCTGAAGGCCGCGCTGGCAAAGCTCGGCATCGACGTGCTGGCGAGCGACGGGCTCGGGGTGCTGCAGTTGAAGCTCTTCGAGGCCACGACCGAGGACAAGCTGGTCCAGCCCACCTTCATTGTCGCGCACCCGACCGACGTCTCGCCACTGGCGCGCGCCAGCGACGCGGACCCGGCGGTGACAGACAGATTCGAGCTTTTCATCACCGGCCGCGAAATCGCCAACGGGTTTTCCGAGCTGAACGACCCCGAGGATCAGGCCGCGCGCTTTGCGGCGCAGGCTGCGGCCAAGGAAGCCGGCGACGCCGAAGCGATGCACTACGACGCCGACTATATCCGTGCGCTGGAATACGGCTTGCCGCCGACCGCCGGCGAAGGCATTGGCGTCGACCGGCTGGTGATGCTGTTGACCGACAGCCCTTCGATACGCGACGTCATTCTGTTTCCGCAGCTCAAGCGCGAAGGCTGACGCGCGCTGACGACGAGGATCGGCCGATGTCCGACGACTACCGCTCGTTTCGCGAGTTCTATCCGTTCTACCTGTCCGAGCATCGCGATCGGACCTGCCGCCGCCTGCATGTCGTCGGATCCGCGCTGGTGCTCGGCTGTCTTGCCCTGGCGCTGCTCACGCAAAGCCCGTGGTGGCTCGGCGGCGCGGCGCTCGCGGGCTACGGCTTCGCCTGGATCGGACACTTCTTTTTCGAGCACAACCGCCCGGCAACCTTCAGTCACCCGATCTACAGCCTGATCGGCGACTGGGCGATGTTCCGGGACGTGCTCACCGGCAAGATCCGCTTCTAGCGCGTACCCGCCGGTGCGACTGGCGCCGCGTTGACATATACCCACCCAGGGTATATGATCAGGCGATGAACGCTTCGCTCGCCGCTGCCACCGCCGCGACGCCCGAGTCCCGGCGCAGGATCGAGCTCGATCTCGAAGGGATGACCTGCGCCGCTTGCGCGGCCCGCATCGAAAAGGCGCTGCGTCGCATTCCCGGGGTCGAGGCCAGCGTCAATTTCGCGACCGAGACCGCGTCGGCCACGCTCGGCGCCGCCGTCCCGCCCGAACGCCTGCTCGCCGCGGTGGAGCGCGCCGGCTATCGCGCCGTCGTACGCCGCGACGACGAGGCGGAGCGCGCGGCGGATCGCGCGCGCAAGGCGGCCGCGTATGCGCGGCTCCGGCGCGAAACCTGGATCGCCGCCGCGCTGACCTTGCCGCTGCTGGCGCAGATGGCGCCGATGCTCGCCGCCGGCGACTGGTTCGGCGCACAAAGCGCGCATGCCGAGTGGCTGCCGCGCTGGCTGCAACTGATGCTGGCGACGCCGGTGCAGTTCTGGGTCGGGCGCCGTTTCTACGTCGGCGCCTGGCACGCATTGCGAGGCGGCGGCGCCAACATGGACGTGCTGATCGCGCTGGGTACGACGATGGCGTGGGGATTGAGTGCCGCGGTCACCGTGCTTGGACTCGAGCAGCGCCACGTCTATTTCGAAGCCGGCGCCGCGGTGATCACGCTGGTCCTGTTGGGCAAGTTGCTGGAAGCGCGCGCCCGATCCGGGATGTCGGCCGCGCTCGAAGGACTGTCGCGGCTGCAGCCACCCACGGCGCGGGTTCGGCGCGGCGACGCCGTCGTCCAGGTGCCGCTTGCCGCCGTCGCCGTCGGCGATCGGCTGATCGTGCGCGCGGGCGAACGCATGCCGGCCGACGGCATCGTGCGCGACGGCACGTCGAGCGTCGATGAGAGCATGGTAACCGGCGAAAGCCGCGCGGTCGTGAAGACAACGGGATCGACGGTGTTCGCCGGCACGCTCAACCAGCAAGGCCTGCTCGAGTGCGAGGCGACCGGTGTCGGCAGCGCGACCTTGCTCGCGGGCATCGTGCGCCTGGTGGCGGAGGCGCAGGGATCGAAGGCGCCGATCCAGCGGCTGGCCGACCGCGTCGCCGGCGTCTTCGTGCCGGTTGTCGTCGTCATCGCGGTTGCGACATGGGGAATGGGCTACTGGCTTGCCGGCGATGCGAGTGCAGCGCTGATCAACGCGGTGGCGGTCCTGGTCATCGCCTGCCCATGCGCGCTGGGCCTCGCGACTCCGACGGCGATCGTCGTCGGCACCGGACGCGGGGCGCAGCTCGGCGTGCTGATCCGCAACGCCGCCGCGCTCGAGCAGGCCGGACGGCTTTCGGTGCTGGTCATCGACAAGACAGGCACGCTGACCGAAGGCAGGCCCGTCGTCGCGGGCGTCATTGCGCTCGGCGGCCCGACGCGCTCGCAGGTGCTCGAACTCGCCGCAAGCATCGAGCAGGGGTCGACGCATCCGTTGGCGAACGCCATACGCGAGGCGGCGGCGCGCGACGGTATCGCTCCGCGGCCCCTCTCCGCGTTCGAGTCGGTCCCCGGCAAGGGCGCCCGCGGCAGTGTCGATCTCGGCGGCACGCCGATCGACGTCATCGCAGGCACACTCGCTTTCCTGGCCGAGCAGGGCGTCGCGATGCCAGACGCGGGAGCGCTGCAGAACATTGGCAATACGCTTGTCGGCGTCGCGTCTGGAGGCCGCGTCGTCGGCATGATCGCATTGGCGGATCGTGTGCGTCCGACCTCGACGCAGGCGATCGCACGCGCCAAAGCAGTGGGCATCGACGTGCTGATGCTGACCGGAGACAATTCGCAGGTCGCCGCGGCCGTTGCTGCCGAAGTCGGTATCGACGATTTTCGCGCCGGCGTGCTGCCGGCCGACAAGGCCGCAGCCGTGCGCGCGCTGGCGGCGCAGGGCGGGGTGACCGGCATGGTCGGCGACGGAGTCAACGACGCGCCGGCGCTCGCCGCCGCCGACGTGAGCTTCGCCATCGGCACCGGCTCGGACGTCGCCGTCGAGACCGCCGACATCACCGTGATCCGTAACGATCTGAATGCCGTCGTCGACGCGATTCTGCTTTCGCGGGCGACGCTGGCCAAGATCCGGCAGAACCTGTTTTTTGCATTCGTCTACAACGTGCTGGGCATTCCGCTCGCCGCGCTCGGCACGCTGAATCCAGTGTTCGCCGGCGCGGCGATGGCGGCGAGCTCGCTTTCGGTGGTCGGCAACGCGCTGCTGCTCAAGCGCTGGCGGCCCCGCCAGTAAACTCAACCAGGAGACAGCGATGACCACCGTCACCCTCAAAGTCGAAGGCATGACCTGCGGCGGTTGCGTCGCGAGCGTCACGCGCGTCCTGACCGCGCTGCCTGGCGTATCCGCGGCGGCCGTCAGCCTGCAGGCGGGAACGGCGCAGGTGACGTTCGACGACGCGCGCACCAAACCGGCCGCACTGCGCGCTGCGATCGAGGATGCGGGCTATGAAGTCGCGTAAGCCGGCTGGCGATGCGGCGGCACACCCGCCGGTCGCGCGACCGGACAAATCCGCGCTGGCCAAGCGCGTCAACCGCATCGACGGACAGGTGCGCGGCATTGGCAGGATGATAGCCGAGGACCGTTATTGCATCGACATCCTGACGCAACTGAGCGCCGTGCAATCCGCCCTCGACGCGCTGGGTCTGCAGTTGCTGGAGCATCACCTGCACGGCTGCGTGCAGCACGCGGTGAAGTCAGGGCAAGGAGATCATGCGATCGCCGAGGCGATCGGCGTGATTCGACGGTTCGCGAAATAGCACGCTCGAGATCGCGCGGGCGTAACCCGAATTGACCCGCGATGCCGGTAACAGCGATAATCGATCCCTTTCGGGGTGTAGCGCAGTCCGGTAGCGCGCTTGCTTTGGGAGCAAGATGTCGGGAG
>JBDTXW010000079.1:0-10994 GCA_040005975.1 Betaproteobacteria bacterium
CCTGGCAAGGCCGACCGCGCCAAGCTCTACGAGCAGGCGCAGGTGATATTCAAGGAAGAGGCGCCGTGGATCACGCTGGCGCATTCGGTGCGCTTCGATCCGATTCGCAAGGAGGTCAAGGGCTACAAGATGGATGCGACGGCGCATCACTATTTCACCAGCGCCGATATCGTGAAGTAAAGCATCGATCCAGGCGCGGCGGACCGAAACGCGGCGCCGCGTCTGGCGTTGGCTTTCCCGTACCGGCGCGGGTTGGGTATCCGTGGCGTAGCCGGACTGTTTCATGCTGACCTTCATCCTCCGCCGCGCCGCGCTGATCGTGCCGACGTTCATCGGCGTGACCCTGCTGGCGTTCGCGCTGATCCATCTGATTCCCGGCGATCCGGTCGAGAACCTCTCGGGCGAACGCGGCATGGACCCGGCGCGGCGGGCGCGGCTGTTGCACGAGTTCGGTCTCGATCGCCCGCTGCCGATTCAATACGCCGACTATGTCGGTCAGGTGCTCCGGGGTGATCTCGGCACCTCGCTGACCACGCACGAGCCGGTGCTGCGCGAATTCCTGACGCTGTTTCCGGCGACGATGGAGCTCGCGTTCTTCGCGATGCTATTCGCCGTCACCGTCGGCCTGCCGGCCGGCATCATCGCGGCGCTCAAGCGCAACACCGTCGCCGACTATGCTGTGATGGGCGTCTCGTTGACCGGGTACTCGATGCCGATATTCTGGTGGGCGCTGCTGCTGATCCTTTTCTTCTCGGTTCAGCTCGGCTGGACGCCTGTGTCAGGACGCATCGCCGTCGAGTTCGACGTTCCGACCTCGACCGGTTTCATGCTGCTCGATGCGCTGCGCGCCGGCGATGCTGGCGCCTTCCGCTCGGCAGTCTCGCACCTGCTGCTGCCGACGATCGTGCTCGGCACGATCCCGCTGGCGGTCATCGCGCGGATGACGCGCTCGTCGATGCTCGAAGTGCTGCGCGAAGACTACGTGCGCACGGCGCGGGCAAAAGGCCTGCCGCACTGGCAGGTCGTGCTCGTTCACGCGCTGCGCAACGCGCTCATTCCGGTGATTACGGTGATCGGGCTGCAAGTCGGGCTGCTGCTGTCGGGCGCGATTCTTACCGAGACGATTTTCTCCTGGCCGGGTGTCGGCAACTGGCTGGTGCACGGCGTGCAGTCGCGCGACTACCCGGTCGTGCAGGGCGGCATCCTGCTGATCGCAACGATCGTGATCAGCGTCAACCTGATCGTCGATCTGCTCTACGGCGTGATCAATCCGCGGATACGGCACGGGTGAGGCGATGAGCGAAGTCGTCGCGATCGCCGCAGACGTACCGGCCGCCGTTCCCGGCACGCTGCGCGAATTCTGGCAGGCCTACAGGCAAAGCCGTGGCGCGGTCGTCGGGATCGCGCTGATCGTCGTGCTGGTCGTGCTCGCGCTCGGCGCGAACGTGATCGCGCCGCATTCGCCGTACGAGCAATTCCGCGAATCCACGCTGGCACCGCCGGTATGGCACGACGGCGGCAGCGCACGCTTTATCCTCGGCACCGATCCGGTCGGACGAGACATCCTGTCGCGGCTGATCTACGGCGCGCGGCTGTCGCTCCTGATCGGCATGATCTCGGTCGCGATCTCGCTGTCGCTGGGCGTCGTGCTGGGACTCATCGCGGGCTACGTTCGCGGGCTCACCGAGACGACGATCATGCGGCTGATGGATGTGATGCTGTCGCTGCCGAGCCTGCTGCTCGCGATCGCGGTCGTCGCGATACTCGGACCGGGGCTGATCAACGCGATGTACGCGATCGCGATCGTGCTGTTGCCGCATTACGTGCGACTCACCCGCGCCGCAGTGATCGCCGAAGCCGCCAAGGAGTACGTGGCGTCGTCGCGCATCGCCGGCGCCGGACCGCTGCGGCTGATGTTCAACACCATCCTGCCCAATTGCGCCGCGCCGCTGATCGTGCAGGCAACGCTCGGCTTTTCCAATGCCATCCTTGACGCCGCCGCGCTCGGCTTCCTGGGCCTCGGCGCGCAGCCGCCGACGCCGGAGTGGGGATCGATGCTGGCCGATGCGCTGGAGTTCATCCAGCGGGCGTCGTGGGTCGTGACCTTTCCGGGACTTGCGATCCTGATCACGGTGCTGGCGTTCAACCTGATGGGCGACGGCCTGCGCGATGCGCTCGACCCGAAGCTCAAGCGATAGCGGCGCGAAAACGCATGGCATTGCTCGAGATCGAAGGCCTGACGGTCGAATTCGGCAGCGTCGCCGCGCCGTTCACCGCGGTCGACGACGTCGACCTGGCGATCGATGCCGGCGAAATCGTGGGCTGCGTCGGCGAATCGGGCTCGGGCAAGAGCGTTACCGCGCTGGCGGTGATGGGCCTGGTCGAGTTTCCGGGTCGCGTGCGCGCCCGGCGCATGGTATTCGCCGGCCGGGAGTTGTTGTCGCTGTCCGGCGCCGAGCGCAGGGCGCTGACCGGCAAGGATATCGCGATGATCTTCCAGGATCCGCTGGCGAGCTTGAATCCCTGCTTTACCGTCGCTTTCCAGCTGACCGAAACCTTGCGCATGCACGGCACCGAGGAGGAGCGTGGAAGCCGGAAGCTGCGCCGTGCGCGGGCGCTGCAACTGCTGCAACACGTCGAGATTCCCGACCCCGCGGCTAGGCTCGCGGCGTTTCCACACCAGCTCTCCGGCGGCATGGCGCAGCGGGTGATGATCGCGATGGCGATCGCCTGCAATCCGCGCCTGCTGATCGCCGACGAACCGACGACCGCGCTCGATGTGACCGTCCAGGCCCAGGTGCTCGACTTGCTGCTGCGCCTGCAGCAGGAGCGCGAGATGGCGCTGCTGTTGATCACCCACGATCTCGCGGTCGTGGCGGAGACGGCGCAGCGCGTCGTCGTCATGTATGCGGGCGAGCAGGTGGAGACCGGCCCGGTGCCCGGGATCTTCGACGCCCCACAGCATCCGTACACCAAGGCGCTGCTCGACGCGCTGCCCGAACACAATCTCGATCGCGCGCGCCTGAAGGCGATCCCCGGTGTCGTGCCCGGCCAGCATGACCGGCCGACGGGATGCCTGTTGTCACCGCGCTGTGACTTTGCGCTGGCGCGCTGCTGGGTCGATCGGCCGCCGCTGGCCGGGCCCGCCGGACGCAAGGTCCGTTGTCATTTTGCGCTCGATGCCGCGGGCCGGCCGACGCACGGCTGGGCCGCGGAGGCGGCGGCGGGCGGCGTCGCCGCGTCGAACCGATGAACACCGGCGCACCGCTGCTCGAGGCCGATCGACTGACCCGCCATTACACGGTGTCGCGCGGGCCGTTCCGCGCCCGAGGCGTCGTGCGCGCACTCGACGGCGTGTCGTTCACCGTGCGCGCCGGACAGACGCTCGCCGTCGTCGGCGAATCGGGCTGCGGCAAGTCGACGCTGGCGCGCCAGGTGACGATGATCGAGCGTCCGACCTCCGGTGCGCTGAAGGTCGACGGCATCGACGTCGCCACTGCCGACAAGGCGACGTTGAAGCGGCTGCGCCCGACGGTGCAGATGGTCTTCCAGAATCCGTACGCCTCGCTCAATCCGCGCAAGAAGGTCGGCACCCTGCTCGAGGAGCCGCTGGTGATCAACGCCGACATCGACGCGGCGGCGCGCCGTGCGGCGGCGCGGGCGATGATGGCGAAGGTCGGATTGCGTCCCGAACACTATCGCCGCTATCCCCACATGTTTTCGGGCGGCCAGCGCCAGCGCATTGCCGTAGCGCGCGCGCTGATGCTGCATCCGAAGCTGGTCGTCGCTGATGAGCCCGTATCGGCGCTCGACGTCTCGATCCAGGCGCAGGTGCTCAACCTGATGATGGATCTGCAGCAGGAAATGGGTATCGCCTACCTTTTCATTTCGCACAATCTGCAGGTTGTGCGTCACATCGCCGATGCGATCGCGGTGATGTATCTGGGCAAGATCGTCGAATACGGTCCGAAAGTCCACGTGTTCGCGCGGCCGGCCCACCCGTATACGCGTTCGCTGCTGGCGAGCACGCCGCGGCTCTCCCGCGGTGCGTCGTATACGGGCATCGCCGATGCCAGAGCAGGCGCCGACCCGCGCCTTGAGCGCGCGGCGGTCCGGGGCGAACCGCCGTCGCCACTGTCGCAGCTCCCGGGCTGCGCGTTTCACAAGCGCTGCCCCTACGCGATCGAACGCTGCCGGGTCGAAGTCCCTGCGCTCGAGCTCCGGGGCGAAGTGCAGGTCGCCTGCCATCGCGCGGCCGAGATCGAACGCTAGGACCGGTCTCCCTCGCGCGCGGTTGGCGCGACCCATACGAATCGCGACCGCGGGCCTCGATTGACGCTGCCCAGCGCTTTAGGCATCATCGGCGGGCGTCGCGAGCCAGCCTTCCATCACCCGAACGCGGGCGCAGCCGCCATCCGTGCTTGCCTTCATCATCCGCCGCATCCTCCAATCGGTCGCCGTCATGGCGGTCGTCGCATTCATTGCGTTCGGCCTGTTCAATTTCACCGGCGACCCGGTGACGTTCATGGTCGGACAGGACGCGACGCAGGAAGACCGCGCGCGGCTGCGCGCCGATCTCGGTCTCGATCTGCCCTTTTATGTGCAGTTCGGCCGTTTCGTCGGCCGGGCGGTGCAGGGGGATTTCGGACTGTCGCTGCGGCAGGGGCGCAAGGTATCGACCTTGCTCAAGGAGCGGCTGCCGGCGACGCTGGAGCTCGCCTTTGTCGCGGCCCTGCTGGCTTTGGTGCTCGGTGTCCCCGCCGGCGTGTATACGGCGCTCAGGCGCGACTCGTGGCTGTCGCAGCTGCTGCTGGCGATCTCGCTGATCGGCGTGTCGCTGCCGACGTTCCTGATCGGTATCCTGCTGATCCTTGTGTTCGCGGTGATCCTCGGCTGGCTCCCTTCGTTCGGTCGCGGTGACACCGTGGCGCTCGGCTGGTGGACGACAGGCTTCCTGACCAAGAGCGGCCTCAAGGCGCTGATCCTGCCTGCGATCACGTTGTCGCTATTCCAGATGACACTGATCATGCGGCTCGTGCGGGCCGAGATGCTCGAGGTGCTGCGCACCGATTACATCAAATTCGCACGGGCGCGGGGCCTGACCGACCGCGCCGTGCACTTCGGCCACGCGCTTAAGAACACGCTCGTTCCGGTCATCACGATCACCGGATTGCAGTTGGGCGCGATCATCGCGTTCGCGATCATCACCGAGACGGTGTTCCAGTGGCCGGGCATGGGATTGCTGTTCATCCAGGCCGTCAGCTTCGCCGACGTTCCGATCATGGCGGCGTACCTGTGCTTTATTGCACTGGTGTTCGTCCTTATCAATCTGATCGTCGATCTGCTGTACTATGCGGTCGATCCGAGATTGCGCATCGAACGCCTGGCGGCGGCGCAATGAGGCGCTACGAGGCCGCTGGAGCAGCCTCATGAATCCGGTCGAGTTCGTCCGCAACGAGCATGCCGCACTGACCGCGCTGCGGCGTGACCTGCACGCGCACCCGGAGCTCGGCTTCGAAGAGCATCGCACCGCCGAAGTCGTCGCGCGCGAGCTCGACGCGCTCGGTGTCGAGCATCACGACGGCATAGGCAAAACCGGCATCGTCGCTGTGATCCGCGGCTCGCGCCAGGACAGCCGTCGCGCCATCGGCCTGCGCGCCGATATGGACGCGCTCCCGATGCACGAGGAAAACGAGTTCCCGCACGTATCGCGCTTCAAGGGACGGATGCACGGCTGCGGGCACGACGGACACACGACGATGCTGCTGGGCGCGGCAGGCTATCTGTCCCGCGTGCGCAACTTCGACGGTACCGTCTACCTGATTTTTCAGCCGGGCGAAGAAGGCTTCGCCGGCGGCAAGGCAATGATCGACGACGGCCTGTTCGAGCGCTTTCCCGCCGACGAGATCTACGCGCTGCACAACTGGCCGGGCCTGCCGCCGGGACAGATCGCCGTCCGCCCCGGGCCGATGATGGCTGCGGCCGACCGCATCGAGATTCACATCGAGGGCCGTGGCGGCCACGGCGCGCATCCGCATCTGACCGTCGATCCGGTCCTCGTGGCCGGTCATATCATCACCGCCGCGCAGTCGATCGTCGCGCGCAACGTGAGTCCGATCGATACCGCGGTCGTCAGCTTGTGTGCGATGCACGCCGGTAATCTGGCGGCGATGAGCGTCGTGCCGCGCGACGCGCGCCTGGTCGGAACGGTGCGTACGTTTAGCGCCAGGACGCAGGACAACATCGAGCGCAGGCTGACCGAACTCGTGCATTCGATCGCCGCGGCATTCGGCGCGACTGCGACGCTCAAGTATGAGCGCGTCTATCCGGCGACCGTGAACACCGCGCGCGAAGCCGAATTCGCCGCGCAGGTCGCCGATGCGCTGGTCGGGCCGGAGAACGTCATACGCGACCTCGAGCCATCGATGGGCTCGGAGGACTTCTCGTTCATGCTGCAGAGGCGACCCGGCGCGTACGCGCGGCTGGGGCAGGGCGGCGCCGAAGGCGGCTGCTTCCTGCACAACACCCGTTACGACTTCAACGACGAGGTGATACCGGTCGGCGCCGGGTATCTCGCCGCGCTGGCTGAAGCCGCGCTGCCGCTCGGCGCCACGGCGTTGTCAAAATGAGCCCCGCTACGCATTTCGCGGCAAGCTACGGCGAGGCGCGCGCCAAGTTTGTCGCGGCGGCAGAGGCTGCGGGCGCAAGCATGTCGCGCCACATCCATCCGACGCAGCGTGGCTTCGAAGGCGAGGAATTGTCGATTGACCTGGCGATGCTGGGCGAAGCCGATGCGCCGGGGCTGCTGCTGCTCATCTCGGGTACGCACGGGGTCGAAGGCTTTTGCGGCTCCGGCTGCCAGGTCGGGCTGTTGCGCGATTACGAATTTCTTGCCAACGTCGACCGCGGCGGCGTTTGCGTGCTGATGCTGCACGCGCTGAACCCTTATGGCTTTTCGCATCTGCGCCGGGTCAACGAGGACAACGCCGATCTGAACCGCAATTTCATCGACTTCAGCGCCGCTCTGCCGGTCAACGCGGCGTACGCGGAAATTCATTCGCTGGTGGTGCCGCAGACCTGGCCCCCGCCGATCGACAGTGAACGCCAGCTCGGCGCCTGGGTCGCCGCCCACGGCGCGGCCGCCTACCAGGCGGCTGTCAGCGGCGGTCAGTACCGTTTTCCCGACGGCATGTTCTACGGCGGCGCCGCTCCCGCCTGGAGCAACCTCGTGCTGCGTACGGTGCTCCGCGAGCACGCGGCGAGCCGCAGCGCGTTGGGCTGGATCGATTTCCACACCGGGCTGGGCCCTTTCGGCCACGGCGAGATGATCTACGCCGGCGGCAATGTCGCGGCTGACGTCGCTCGCACCAAGGCGTGGTGGGGTGACCAGGTGACTTCGTACTTCGACGGCTCGTCGACGTCGGCGCCGCTGACCGGCGTCAACGGCTACGCGGCGTATGACGAATGCCCGGCCACCGAATTCGCCGGCATCGCGCTCGAATACGGGACGTGCCCGATCGAGCAGGTGCTGCAGGCGCTGCGCGCGGACCACTGGCTGCACAATCATCCGGAAGCGCCGCGGCTGCTGCGCAGGGAAATCAAGCGCGCGATCCGCGACGTGTTCTATATCGATTCCGACGACTGGAAAGCCGTGGTTCATGCGCAGGCGGCCGACGCCTGTCGCATGGCGATCGGGCGGCTCGCCCGTGCGCCGGCCAGCATCTGAACTTTCACGCATTGCTCCTAGAGGAAATGACGATGAGTCCCACTGTCCGCACAACACTGAAAGCCTTGCTCGCGCTGGTCCTCGCCGGAGGCTTCGCCGCCGCGGCGCACGGCGCGACGTACAAGTTCGCCGATCAGGGCGATGCGACCTCGATGGATCCGCATGCGCTCAATGAATCGCTGCAGCTCTCGCTCCTCGGCAACATTTACGAGCCGCTGGTGGGCCGGGGGAAGAAGCTGGAACTTATTCCGCTGCTCGCGACGTCGTGGAAACAAACCGAGCCGACCGTTTGGCGCTTCAACCTGCGCCACAACGTCAAGTTCCACGACGGCACCCCTTTCACCGCCGACGACGTCATCTTCTCGTACGAGCGCTCGAAGGTCGACGGCTCGGACATGAAGACCAAGATCGCCAGCCTCAAAGAGATGCGGAAGGTCGACGATTACACGGTCGACTTCGTCACCAACGACCCGTTCCCGATCCTGCCTGACACGCTCAACACCTGGTTCATCATGAGCAAGGCGTGGTGCGAGAAGAACAATGCCGCCGCCCCGGTCGACGTGCGCAAGGGCAAGGAGAACGCCGCGACCCTGAAGGCCAACGGCACCGGGCCGTTCATGCTGAAGGCGCGCGAGCCCGGCGTCCGGACGGTGTTCGCGCCCTATCCGGGCTACTGGGAAAAGGTCGAGAGCAACATCACCGAGGCGATCTTCACGCCGATCAAGAACGACGCGACGCGGGTCGCCGCGCTGATCTCCGGCGACATCGACATGATGGAGCCGGTGCCGCTGCAGGACATCGAGAAGCTGAAGGGCGTGGCCGTCCTCAAGGTGCTGCAAGGGCCCGAGCTGCGCACGATTTTCCTCGGCATGGACCAATCGCGTGACGAGCTGCTTTATTCCAATATCAAGGGCAAGAACCCATTCAAGGACAAGCGGGTGCGCCAGGCGTTCTATCAGGCGATCGACATGGAAGCGATCAAGAGCCGCATCATGCGCGGCGCTTCGACGCCAACCAACCTGATGATCGCGCCCGACATCCGCGGATTCGTTCCGGCGATGAACAAGCGCCTGCCGCACGACACCGGCGCCGCGAAGAAACTCCTCGCCGAAGCGGGATACCCGGACGGCTTCGAAGTCGGGATGAACTGCCCGAACGATCGCTACGTCAATGACGCCGCCATCTGCCAGGCGATCGCCGCGATGCTGGCGCAAATCGGCGTCAAGGTGAACCTGATGGCCGAGACCAAGGTCACGTATTTTCCGAAGATACTGTCGCGCAACACCTCGTTCTACCTGCTGGGCTGGACCCCTGATTCATACGACGCGCAGAACGCGATCTATGCCCTGTTGATGACGCCGGCCCCGAACGGGCAGGGGCTGTTCAATCTCGGCAGCTACAGCAACAAGCGGGTCGACGAGCTCGGCAAGGCCATCGCGAGCGAGCTCGACGAGAACAAGCGCAATGCGATGATCGCCGAGCTGTTCAAGATCCACGGCGAAGAGTTCGGCACGCTGCCGTTGCACCAGCAGGCGCTGGCCTGGGCGGTCAAGAAGAACATCGAGCTGGTGCAGCTTGCCGACAACGTCAATCTGCTCAAGTGGACGGTCGTCAAGTGACGCCAGACCAGGCCGCGGTGCCGGACCGATGACCACGGCGGCGACCGTTCGTGCATCGCGCTTCGCGCGCTGGCGCGACAGCGATCTGGGGTACAGTTTTCGCCATTCGCCGGTCGCGATGGTGTCGGCGGCCGTGCTGGCGCTGTGCCTCGGCGCCGCGCTGTTCGCGCCCTGGGTAGCCCCGCACAATCCGTTCGACCTGGCGACGCTCAATCTGCTCGATGCGCTCTCGCCGCCGCAGGGCCTGGCCGGCGCCAGGCCCGGCTATCTGCTCGGCACCGACGACCAGGGCCGCGACGTACTGTCGGCGATCATGTTCGGCGCGCGCATTTCGCTGCTGGTCGGCCTTGCCTCGGTGATCCTGGCGATGGTCGTCGGCGTCAGTCTCGGCCTGATCGCCGGCTACGTCGGCGGCAAGCTCGACGCCTTCATCATGCGCGTCGCCGACGTCCAGCTCTCGTTTCCGGCGATCCTGATTGCACTGTTGATCGATGGCGTCGCCCGCGCCGTCCTGCCCCGCGACGCCCAGGCGCCAGTCGCCATTTTCGTGCTGATCTTCGCGATCGGCATATCGAACTGGGTGCAATACGCGCGCACGGTGCGCGGATCGACACTGGTCGAAAAGAACAAGGAATACATCCAGGCGGCACGGGTGATCGGCATCAAGCCACTCGGGATCATGCTGCATCATCTGTTGCCAAACGTACTCGGACCCGTCCTCGTGCTCGCCACGATCAACATCGCGACGGCGATCATCACCGAGGCCACGCTGTCGTTTCTGGGCGTAGGCGTACCGCCGACGCAGCCGTCGCTCGGCACGCTGATACGCATCGGCAACGATTTTCTGTTCTCCGGTGAATGGTGGATCACGATCTTTCCGGGCGCCGCGCTGGTGATCATGGTGCTTGCGATCAATCTGCTCGGCGACTGGCTGCGCGACGCGCTCAATCCGAGGCTGCAGTAATGGGTACCGGGAACGCCTGATGTCCGACGGTGGGCCGGTACGGAGCCAGGCAATGCGTCATCGACCGGCGTGAGCGGCGCGCCGCCACTGCTCGCGGTCGAGCGCCTTCGCGTGGAATTTCCGACGCGCCGCGGCCTGCTGGTCGCGGTCGACGACGTTTCTTTCTCGCTCGTGCCGGGCGAAGTCCTCGGCGTCGTCGGCGAATCCGGCGCAGGCAAATCGCTGACCGGCGCGGCGATCATCGGACTGATCGATCCGCCGGGCCGCATCGGCGCCGGCCAGGTCCTGCTCGACGGCCGGCGCATCGACAATCTGCCCCCCGAGGCGATGCGTCGCGTCCGCGGGCGCGAGATCGGCGCGGTTTTCCAGGATCCGCTGACCTCGCTCAATCCGCTGTACACGATCGGCCGGCAACTGGTCGAGACGATCACCACGCACCTCGACATGTCCCCGGCGCAGGCGCGGCGGCGCGCGCTGGACCTGCTCGCGGAGGTGGGCATTTCCGTGCCCGAGCGGCGTATCGACCACTATCCGCACCAATTCTCCGGCGGCATGCGGCAACGCGTAGTCATCGCGCTGGCACTCGCCGCCAAACCCAAGCTCATCATCGCCGACGAGCCGACGACTGCTCTCGACGTGTCGATCCAGGCGCAGATCATCGCGCTGCTGAAGCGGCTGTGCCGCG
>JBDTXW010000080.1:0-10891 GCA_040005975.1 Betaproteobacteria bacterium
TGCACAAAGCGGCTCCAGCGCAGCACCCGCAACTTCGCGCCCTTTTCCGGCGTGTTGCGCCACTGCGCGTTGGCGTCCTTGACCCAGATCATCGGTCCGACGGCGGCGGCTGCGGCCACGCCGGCCGAGGTCTTCAGGAATTTGCGGCGTTTGAATTCACTCATCAACTCCTCCTGGTAAAAGTTCGCGCGATTTGGTCTAGCGCGTTTTTGCTGCGGGATTGTTCGTGATGACGATCCGGATTCATGCGATGAGCCGCACACCGCTCGTCGCATCGAACAGGTGCGAGCGGTCGACATCCGGTGCGAGCGCGACATTGTCGCCGGCCCTGCAGCTCGTGCGGTCGCGTACCAGCGACGTGAGCTCCTGGCCGTTGAAGCGGCAGAAAAGCTGCGTATCGGCCCCCGTGGGCTCGACGACGACGACTTCGGCTGGCAGGCCGCCGTCGGGCGAGAGCACGCAGTGCTCGGGGCGCATGCCGTAGAGCACCGCCTGGCCATCGCTCGCGCGCGCGGTCGTGGGCAACGGCAGGCGTACGCCGCCCTCGAACTCCACGCCCGGCGCGGCGCCGTTGATACGCGCGATGCCCGGCACGAGGTTCATCGCCGGCGATCCGATGAAGCCGGCAACGAAGATGTTGACCGGCACGTCGTACAGGTCGAGCGGCGTCCCGGTCTGCTCGACTATGCCGTCGCGCATCACGACGATCCGGTCGGCCATCGTCATCGCCTCGATCTGGTCGTGCGTGACATAGATCGACGTCGTCTTCAGCCGCTGATGCAGCTCCTTAATCTCGGTGCGCATTTGGACGCGGAGCTTCGCATCGAGGTTTGACAGCGGTTCGTCGAACAGGAACACCTGCGGGTCGCGCACGATCGCGCGTCCCATCGCGACTCGCTGGCGCTGTCCGCCAGACAGCTGGCGAGGATAGCGATCGAGCAGTTGCGCAAGGCCCAGGATGTCGGCCGCCTTCGCAACCCGCGTCTCGATTTCGCTTTTCGACTGCTTGGCGAGCATCAGCGCAAAGCTCATGTTGTCGCGCACCGTCATGTGCGGGTAGAGCGCGTAGTTCTGGAAAACCATCGCGATGTCGCGCTCCTTCGGCGCGACGCGGTTGACGATGCGTGGGCCGATCCATATTTCACCGCCGGTGATTTCCTCGAGGCCGGCGAGCATCCGCAGCAGCGTCGACTTGCCGCATCCGGACGGGCCGACGAGCACGCAGAATTCGCCGTCGGCGATCTCTATGTCCACGCCTCGAATCACCGGCGTCGACCCGAATCGTTTGTGGACGGCGCGTATGCTTACTGCGGCCAACGTCTCTCCTTCTCACCGCGCGTGCGGTGTGGGTATTGTCCGGCTTACGCGGCGTAACGCCGGGTCCCGGCAACGACAACATATTCGGGACGACCGGTCTTGAACCACGTGACGATATTCTGCGCTGCCTTGCGCCGCAATTCGATCTCCGCCTGCTCGCTGAAGAACGCAGCATGCGGCGTCAGGATCACCTTCGGGTGGCCAAGCAGCCGGCTGTCGGCCGGAACGGGCTCGACCGGCAGGACATCCAGAGCGGCGCCGGCAAGTATTCCACTATCGACTGCGGCAAGCAAATCGTCGACGTTGACCACCGCCCCCCGCGCAGTATTGACGAAGTACGATCCCGGCCGCATTCGCGCAAGTAGCGTCGCATCGACAATGCCTCGGGTCTCGTCGTTCAGCGGGACGTGCAGACTGACGAGATCGCACTGCTCGAACAGGCCCGAGAGGTTCGCACGCTCGACATAGGCCGGGAAGTCGCCATCGATCAGATAGGGATCGCAGGCGACGATGCGTCGGAAGACGTTACGCGAGACATGCGCCATGCGCTTGCCGATGCGGCCCAGTCCGACGATGCCGAGCGTAAGCTCGCTGGCGCGGCGCACCTTGCCCGATGACAGGTAGTGCCAGCGGCCGCCAGCAATGTCGCGGTGATACGCGACAACGTTGCGGACCAGTGCGAGCGCCAATGCGAGGGCGTGCGTAGCGACTTCCCCCACGCCGTAATCGGGCGAGTTCGCGAGCCACACGCCGTACCTCGCGCAGGCTGTGGTGTCGATCGTGTCGTAGCCGGCGCCGATGCGGCTGATGATGCCCAGCCGCGGCAGCTGCGCGAGCGCGTGCTCGGTGACCGGCGCATATTGCACCAGAAAGGCGTCGCAATCCCGTCCGGCCGCCAGCACCTCGTCCTCGTTCACGCACTGGGCGACGGCGAGCTCGATGCCGGCGTTGCCGAAGAGCTCGCGCTCGAGCGACAGGTCTTTGTAGTTCTGGTCGGTGATCAGGACGCGGGGCATCGGAATTGGCATTGCACGAGCGAGCGCCGGCACACTCGGGGGTGCAAACGGTACGTCGGTCCCGATCCTTGGTCAAGTGGCCTTACCGCTTGGCCCGTCGCGTTATAATCGGCGCGCTTCTTCCGAGCCCTTCTCGCGGGTCCATCCGGAATTCGAACCCATGCTGTTACCGACGACGATTGCCGGCAGCCTGCCCAAGCCGGCCTGGCTTGCGCCGCCGAACCAGCTATGGGCGCCGTGGCTGCTCGAGGGCGCGCTACTGGCGGAAGGCAAGCGCGACGCCGTGCGTCTTGCGGTCAACGATCAAGAGCGGGCGGGGATCCACATCCTGACCGACGGCGAGCAGACGCGGCGGCACTTTGTGACGACGTTCATCGAAAGCCTGGACAGCGTCGACTTCCAGAACCGGAAGACCGTGCGTATACGCGATCGCTATGACGCCGAGGTCCCCGTCGTCACGGGTCCGATCGCGCGCCGGCGGCCCGCCTTTGCAGAGGACGCCGCCTTCCTGCGGAGCCTCACCCGGCACCGGATCAAGTACACGCTTCCCGGCCCGATGACGGCCGTCGATACGCTGTTCGACACGCACTACGGCAGCCGTGAAAAACTGGCCTGGGCGTTCGCCGAGATCCTGAACGAAGAGGCGCGCGCGATCGAAGCGGCGGGCGTCGACGTCATCCAGTTCGACGAGCCGGCTTTCAACGTCTATTTCGACGAAGTCCGCGATTGGGGTGTCGCCGCGCTCGAACGTGCGGCGCAGGGACTCAACTGTCGCACGGCAGTGCACATCTGCTACGGCTACGGCATCAAGGCAAACAACGACTGGAAAAAGACGCTGGGCAATGAATGGCGGCAGTACGAGCAGACGTTCCCGCTGCTGGCTCGATCCCGGCTCGATCAGGTGTCGCTCGAATGCGCCAATTCGCACGTTCCGCTGGAGTTGATCGGACTCCTCGCCGGTAAGGATGTCATGGTGGGAGCCGTCGATGTAGCCAGCGATCGCGTGGAAACCGCCGACGAGGTCGCCGCCACGCTGCGGGCGGCGCTCAAGTATGTGCCGCCGGACCGATTGCTGCCCTGCACCAATTGCGGGATGGTGCCGCTGTCCCGGGAAGTCGCTCGCGGCAAGCTGGGCGCCTTGGCCGGTGGGGCCGCCAAAGTCCGGGCCGAGCTCGGCCGGTGACGTATTTGTGCAACACTCGCGAACTTTCCAGCCAGACGGTGTTTGACCCCGTAACGGATACTGCGTATAGTCCGCTTCGTGTTTTGTTTCAAGTACTAAAGCACGACCTGTCCGGCTGCTTCGCTGTCGCCGAATCGCCGTACTTCCCTGTCCTTGAGATCGAAACATAGGCCGGGTTCGACCCGATTATTTTTGTTTTGAAGGATTGGTAAAAATGGCAACTGGAACAGTGAAGTGGTTTAACGACGCCAAGGGTTTCGGCTTTATTACGCCGGATGGCGGCGGCGAAGACCTGTTTGCGCACTTCTCGGCAATCAACATGCCGGGCTTCAAGTCGCTCAAGGAAGGCCAGAAAGTGTCGTTCGAAGTGACGACCGGCCCGAAGGGCAAGCAGGCTTCGAACATCCAGGCAGTCTGATCTGACGCTGGATCAAGCGAAACAGAAGAAAGGCCGGGCGATGCCCGGCTTTTTTTTGCCGACCTCGGGCGGCGTCAGCGGGCCGCCGCGTCCAGGCGGGAGAGCGTGAGGCTTTCCGCGCCGCCTCCCCACCAGATCCGGCCGAGAATCGCGCCGAGCAGCGTCCAGTACAGGACGGCATTGCCAAAGACCATCAGGTCGTTGGTCGAATTCTTCACCAGCATCGCCAAGACCAGCGCAACCGCGGCCGCGGCCCAGGCTTTTTCGCGTTCACCGCGCACCCTAGCGCACGCGACGGCAAGGCGGAGCAGGCGGGCGTGCAGCCACGCCCAGATCGCGAGACCGACGAGGCCGACCTGCAGCGTCAGGCTCAGCAGCACGTTGTGCGCGTGCGCAAAGGCCTGGCGGTCGATGCGCCGCAGGTCCGCGTTCTGCGCCAGGTCGTAAGTCCTTGACGGCACGGTCCGCCCGAACCCCACGCCGAGCCAGGGGTGCAGCTTGGCGAGATCGAAATAAACAGCCCAAAGCGCGGGACGGGAATCGCTGGCGATCATTTCCAGCGCGGCGCTGCGATCGAATGGCGTCTGCTCGGGCAGGCGCAGCCGGGAGATCAACTCGACGCTGAGCGCCAAGACGACCAGCCCGACCCCGATTGCCACCAGCACCGGGCGCAGATGCAACCTCCCGCGCAGCAGTCCAAACACGATAAGCAAACTCGGCAGCGAAACGCACAGCGATATGAACAGCGTCCGGCTTTCGCTCACCAGCCCAAGACCGGCGAAGGCCACGAGCCAGGCGGCGGAAGCCCAGCGTACCGATGCCCGCGTCGACGTCAGCGCGACGACGAACAGCGGCACCGCGAGGAAAGCAATGTAGGTGCTCGAATCCACCGCCTCCCCGGCTTTCCACGCCAGCCATCCGAGGACGCCGGGCGCCGCGGTCTCCGCCCCTGGCTCGACTGGAGAAAGCGCCGCAGCGAAGGTCGTCGTCAGCGACATGACGGTGCCTATGGCGGCGCCAAGCGTCAGCGCCAGCCGGCCATTGCGCGATCGGACCAGCATGAAGCTGATCAGGAACAGGACGAGTGGATAGAAAAGGTCGGTGCGAAAGGCCCGAAACGAGACCATCGGATAGTGCGACCAGACGATTGAGAGCGCGGCGAACGCCAGCCAGACGAGGCAGGGAACGAATACCGGGTTGTCCTTCCACAGCGCCGTCTGGTAGTGGAGCAGCGCGGCGCCCGCGGCGATGCCGACGATGGCGTTGCGCATTCCCGTCACGTGCGCCAACGGCAGGATGGCGACCAAAATCGCTATCAGCACGCAAAGCGTGCGAAATGCGAAGCCATCTTCTCCCAGCCGCTGGTACGGCGCTACCATCGTCATCGCGGATACCGGCATCGTGAGTCTTGCCTACGGCGATTGGCGCCACGCGAAATCGGGTGGCCAAGGGCGGAATTGAACCACCTCGGGCCAATTTTGCGCGGCGCTTCGCGCCACGCGAAATCGGGTGGCCAAGGGCGGAATTGAACCACCGACACACGGATTTTCAGTCCGCTGCTCTACCAACTGAGCTACTTGGCCTTTGCTACACCTGCAAATCTTGGCACACGGATTTGACGGTCAAGCATTCAATTTTACCAGAATTGCATTGGCCGCCGCGGGGCGCCAGAGCTCGAGCGCATCGATCAGGCCGCGATTGCGTCGATGCGAGCGGCTGCGATACCGACCGATTGTGCGGCGGCCAGAATATCCGCCCAAGTCTTGTCGTCAACGGCAATGCCCTCGGCTGTCCGGCGCTTGCGCGTGCTGCGCTCGACTTCGCCCGGCATCAGTACCGGTTGCCCGGCTACGGTGGGCGGCGATGCCTTGACCCAGGCCACGAAGCGCGCGACTTCACGCGCGATCGCGCCGTCGCGATCGTATACCGCCGGCGCGATATAGATCGACAGCATGTTGTTGCGCAGCACCGTGTCTTCCGGGTCCGAGCTCTTGCCGGTCGACAGGGCCCCCGCCAGAAGGTCGACCACGATCGACAATCCCGAGCCCTTGTGTGCGCCGACGGTCAGCAGTGCGCCGCCGTCGTAGAAATCCTTGGGATCCGTCGTCGGCTTGCCGTCCTTGTCGATGATCCAGCCCGCAGGCACCTGCTCGTCCTTGTTGATGGCAACGAACAGCTTGCCTTCGGCGACGGTCGATGTCGTCACGTCCAGGATGACCGGATCGCCGCCGGCAACCGGGACACCCACCGTAATCGGATTGGTCGAAAGGCGACGATCGCTCCCGCCGAATGGCGCGACGCGCTGCGCGCCGGAAGTATTGAGAAAATGCAGCGAGACCTGATTTTGCGCCGCCGCGAGTTCGGCCCAGTCGCCGACGCGGCCGAGATGACCGCAATTGCGCAGCCCGACCATCGCGATGCCGGTCCTTGCCGCTTTGCGCGTGCCGAGCGCACCAGCAAACTCGCCGACGACCTGGCCAAAGCCGCGGTTGCCGTCGACGATGGCGATCGCGTCGTTTTCAAACATGACCGTCGGGACCCGATTCGGAACGAGCCAGCCGGCGCGTACCCACTCGAGGTACTTGCCGACGCGTATCACGCCGTGCGAATCGTGGCCGACCAAGTTGGAATCGACCAGGCGGCGCGCTACGGTGCCGGCCTCGGGAGCGTTGCAACCACCGGCGTTCATGATGGCCGTCACGATCGTGACGAGCTTTGCCGCGGGAACGATTTTCATGGTCGCCTGTAAGCAGGACCTCGCCTCGATCGGGAAGAAAGGAGAGGAATTGACGTACGTACGCTCAGTGGATCTCCGGCTCGGCCGTGGGCGCGGTGCCTTCGAGAAAATCGAAGTCGCAGCCTTGATCAGCCTGGGTGATGTGCTGCTGGTAGAGCACACCGTACCCGCGCTCGAACCGTGGCGGGGGTTTCTTCCATGCGGCGCGCCGTGTGGCGAGCTCGGCGGCGCTCACCTTGAGCTCGAGTTTGCGCGCGTCGACGTCGAGCTCGATCAAGTCACCGTCGTGCACCAGCGCCAGCGGTCCGCCGGCGAACGATTCGGGCGCGACATGCAGCACGCACGCGCCGTAACTCGTCCCGCTCATTCGCGCGTCCGAAATCCGAACCATGTCCCGGATGCCTTGTGCCAACAGTTTCTTCGGGATCGGCAACTGGCCCCATTCGGGCATGCCAGGCGCGCCCAGCGGTCCTGCGTTTTGCAGCACCAGCACCGAATCGGCGGTCACGTCGAGCGCGGGATCGTCGATCCTCGCCGCCATGTCGTTGTAGTCGGCGAAGACAATGGCGGGGCCAGTGTGCTTGAGCAACCTCGCCTCGGCAGCCGCCGGCTTGATCACCGCGCCATCCGGCGCGAGATTGCCGCGCAGCACCGCGAGGCTGCTGCCGGACACCAGGGCTTGCTCGCGCGGCAGGATCACTTCGCGGTTGTAGACCTCGGCACCTGCGATATTCTCGCCCAGCGTCTTGCCGTTGACCGTCCGCTCGCCCACCGACAACAGATCGGTAATGCTGGCCAGCAGCGCGCGCAAGCCGCCGGCGTAGAAAAAATCTTCCATCAGATGCTTGCCCGCCGGCCGGATGTTGGCGATGAGCGGCGTCTTGCGCGCCAGCGCGTCGAAACGATCGAGCGTCAATGGCACGCCGGCGCGGCGGGCGATCGCAATCATGTGCACGACCGAGTTGGTCGAGCCGCCGAGCGCCAGCGCTGTCGTTATCGCGTTGTCGACGCTGCCGGCGGTGATGAAGTCGCGCGGCTTCAAATCCGACCACACCATGTCGACGATGCGCCGTCCGGTGTCCGCCGCCATCCTGGCATGCCGCGAATCGGCGGCGGGAATCGACGCCGCGCCCGGCAGCGTGAGGCCCATCGCCTCGGCCGCCGACGTCATCGTCGAGGCCGTGCCCATCGTCATGCAGTGTCCCGGCGAGCGCGCGATGCCGTCCTCGAGCTCCAACCACTGTTTGTCGCTGATGTTGCCCGCCCGCTTTTCGGCCCAGTATTTCCAGACGTCGGACCCGCTGCCCAATAGCTGGCCGCGCCAATGGCCGGAAAGCATAGGGCCCGCCGGCATGAAGATCGCCGGCAGGTTCATGCTGATGGCGCCCATCAGCAGCGCCGGCGTCGTCTTGTCGCACCCGCCCATCAGAACTGCCCCGTCGACAGGATACGAGCGCAGCAGCTCTTCGGTCTCCAGCGCGAGTAGATTGCGATACAGCATCGTCGTCGGCTTCTGGAATACTTCGGCCAGCGCGATCGCGGGCATCTCCAGCGGAAATCCGCCGGCCTGTAGCACGCCACGCTTCACCTCTTCGGCACGCTGCCGGAAATGCGAATGGCAGGCGTTGATGTCGCTCCAGGTGTTGATGACGGCGATGATCGGCTTGCCGATGTAGTCGGCACGCGAATAGCCCATTTGCGCGGCGCGCGAGTGATGCCCGAACTGGCGCATGTCGTCGGAGCCGAACCAGCGGTGCGAGCGAAGCTCCTCGGGTTTCTTGCGCGCCGTGCTCACCTGGCCCGCCTCATTGCAGTGCCGCGTCATGCGCGAGCAGCGCCCGCGCGGCGTTGCGGATCGCGCCATGATGCTCGGCGCCAATGTTCGAAAGCTGCGGTAACATCGGCCCCATGTCGGCGATGCCCGCCAGCGATACCGCTTCGTGCAGAACGCGGATGGGCGAATGCGCGTCGCGCAGGTCCTCGATCGGCATGTAGGCAGCGCGCAGCGCGTCCGCGGCCGCCCAGTCGCTGGACTTCAGTGCCGCGAGCAGGCGCGTCGAGCCGCGCGGACCGATGCATACGGAGCCGGACGTGAAACCGGCCAGGCCGAATTGTCGCAAGTGCGTACCGGCGGGCCGCTCGCCGATGCCGCTGACGACGCGCGCCGCGTCGACACGATCGAGCAAGGCCCTCAGGAACGGGTCTTCGGCCGGGTCGCTCCGCACGATCGCGTACTTGATTGCTGCGACCATGCCGGCCTCGACCAGCCGGGCGACATGTGCAGGCGTCAGGAAGTTTTCGGCCTTCAGATAAACGATGACCGGCCGGCCGTAGCGTTCGGCGAACAGCCGGATCGCCCTTTCGCTGCCGTCGGGCGTCGCGGGAAAGGTCTGCGGCAAAACCATTGCCGTCGGAAAGGCTCGGGCGCGCAGCACCTTCGCCTGATCGAGCAGCTTGCCGAAGTCGGGGCCCACGGAAGGAATCACCCAGGTCTCGGGGCTCGCCGTCTGTTCGAGCATATCGAGCAGCGCGCCGTACTCGTACAGTCCGATGTTGTACAGGTTCGCGTTGCCGCCGTAGAGGAGGGTCGATACGCCGCCGCGTTCGAGATGGCCGATCATCGCGACGTTGGCTTCGCGATTGAGCGAAAGGTCGCCGTTGCGTGCAAGCGGTGGAACGGCGAGGACCGAGCGCGAGAGGTCTGCCGGACTGACGGCGCTGGTCTTCAACGCATTTTCTCCTGCGGGACGCTACGGTGCCCGCATTATAGCGACCGGAACCCGGCAACTGTGTCCGCGGTCAAATCGATGAATTTCGCGCGGAGCTAGCGCACCGAACGCCGTAGGTCACCGCGACGGCGAGTCGCCCGGCCCCGCCTTGGGTGAAGGATCGACCCCGTCAGCTGATCGGCGCTGCCTTCGTTGCCGCTTGCCGCGTCCTCACGCCCGCCGTCGGCGCGGCCGACCGGGCCGGCGGCGACGCGCCGGGGATCGACGCAGAGAAGTTCTTCTCCGCCCTGGTCAAGGTGCGGGCCCATGCCCTTGATTGTCGAAGCGGACCAGGTCGAAGTCGTCGACGATCAGGGACACACGCTGCCGGCGCGGGTTGTTGGCTACGATCATTCGAGCGGGCTGGGATTGGTCCGGCCGACATCATTCTGGCTGTCGGCGATGAGGCCGTGCGCTCGCAAGCCGAGTTCTATCACAAGATATGGGGACGCGGTGCCGCCGGCAGCGACATTCCGCTGCGGTTGCTGCAGGACATGGACGTGCACGACATCAACGTGCACTCGATCGACCGCATCGGTTACTTCCGTCAGAAGACCAGCTACTGAGTATCAATCCGCCGGGCATCGCATCGCGCGGCTGGCCGGCGGCGTAGCGCGCACGTACAATGCGCCTGCCCGCGCGGCCCGCGCCGGCGCGTCGCTTCCGCCTCCAATGCCGCTTTACGCGATCACGATTTTCTGCAGCGCGTTCCTGCTGTTCCTCGTGCAGCCGATCATGGCCAAGCAGATCCTGCCCTGGTTCGGCGGATCGGCCAATGTCTGGACGACCTGTCTCGTCTTTTTCCAGCTCGTGCTGCTGCTTGGCTACGCTTATTCGGATCTGGTCGCGCGCCGGCTTCGCGCGCGCGCGCAGTTGCGTCTGCACGTGACGCTGCTGGCACTGAGCTGCCTGATGCTGCCGATCGTCCCCGGCGCGCAGTGGAAACCGTTGGGCGGCGAGAGCCCGGCGCCGCTCATCCTCGGGCTGCTCGCACTGACGATCGGACTGCCGTATTTCCTGCTGGCGACGACCAGCCCGCTCGTCCAGTCGTGGTTCGCCCGGCGTTATGCCGGCCGCAGCCCCTATCGGCTGTTCGCGCTATCGAATCTCGCATCGATGCTCGCGCTGGCAAGCTACCCATTCGCGCTCGAGCCATGGGTGACGACCCGCATGCAGTCCTACGGTTGGTCGGCCGGCTACGTACTTTTCGTGCTGCTATGCGCCGCGTGCGCGGCGTACGGCTTGCGTGCGCCGTCCGCGAGCGACGCGAAGCTGCGGCCAGCGGTCATCGCGGCGGGCGCGCCGGACCGCCGGCCCACGCCCGGACGACAACTGCTATGGGTGGCGCTCGCCGCGACGGGATCGTTCCTGTTGCTCGCCGTCACCAACCACATCTGCGAGAACATTTCGGCGATCCCGCTATTGTGGATCGTGCCGCTGTCGATCTACCTG
>JBDTXW010000081.1:0-10874 GCA_040005975.1 Betaproteobacteria bacterium
TTGTCGCGATTGCGTCCAACCAGGATCGGATCGGGCATGACGCGGCGTCCGTCGTCCAGCGCGACGCCGCCTTGCGCGCGGATTGCGCAGATCGAGCGCACCAGATGCTGGTTGGTGCCCATGCGGCCGGTGACGCCGTTCATGATGATGCCGAGCCGTGTGGTTTCCACGTTCAATCTCCTGGATGCTGCGGTGGCGTCGTAGCCGTCATGGCGCCAGCGCCGACACGACGTGAGGCGCTGCCGAAAGCCGCGCGACCGACGTCCAGTCGGGTTCGGCGCGGGAGGCGAAGCCGGCCGCGTCGAGCGAGCGGATGTCGATCATTCCATCGTGAATCGCGAGGCGCACACTGGCGCCGTCGCCGCGGTAGAGCCCGGGTTGCGCCGCCAGGAATGCCTGTCGTTCACCTTCGCCGGCACCTTGTCCGGCGAAGCCGTCGACGTAGTGATGACCGTTGCGCTCGACGTGCGTGAGGCCCAGCAGGCCCGCGAGCGCCAGGTCCTGCTGGACGGCCAGTCCGGCCTGCGCCGTCAGGTCCTCTCCGGAAAGGAAGGCCCGTCTGCCCGGAACGGCGTTCGCCTGCGTGCAGCGCGCGGCGTTGAGCAGCGACTTGTAGAATCCCTTGCAGCTCTTGCTCGATACGCCGCCGTAGCCGCAGCGCCGCGCCAGCGGAAATGAGTCGAACGACGCATCGGACTCGTCGATCAGCAGCGGCAGCGAAGGGGCGACCGACGAGACGTCGGTCTCGAGCGTCACCGCGCGCGGCAGCGGCTGCTCGAAATACAGCGCGACCGCGGCAAGGCGATCGAGCGAGCGGGTCGCACCGACCCGATGCCAGAAATCGTCGATCGCCGGGAGGTCGGCGAACTGCTCGTTGCCGTCGAGCGTCACCGCGTACGAGGGCAGCCGGTCGAGGATAGCGGCAATCTGCACCAGCCGCGCCACGTCAACCCTGGCGTTCCCGCCGAGCTTGATCTTGAAATAGCGATTGCCGTAGGCGGCGATGACCTGCTCGAGCGTCGCGGGTTGGCCATCGTCGGCGCGCTGCCCGGCGTCGCCGACATCGAGCGGGTCGAGCATGCCGACCGTGTGCCGTGCCGCGATCGACGATCTCACCCACAGGCTGCGCAGAAATCCGTCGATATCGAACCCGGCGAGGTCGGGGGTCAGACGCGTGTCGATGCCGCCGAGATTGGCGCTGATCGCGGCCGCGAACGAAACGCCCAGCGCCCGGCAGAGTGCGTCGAGCAACGCGCGGTCGACCAGCGCCGCTCCATAACTTGCGGTGAGCGCATTCAGGCCGGCGGCGGCGCCAGCGGCGATGATCGCGCGGTAATGTTCGGCGCAATGGCCGAACGCGGTCAGCGGACGGGTGTGCGAAGTGTACGCCGCGGCAGCGAGCGCCAAGGCCCGCCTCAAGTCGGTGATGTTGTCGTCGTTCGACCGCTGCGGCGACTTGTCGAACCATTTGGGAATCATCAGCTCGGCGGCCGCGCCGCTTGCCTCAGCGTGGTTTCGTCCCTCCACAGCCACGCGTATGCGCGCCCGAACGAACGCCTGCGGTGCTTCTCTGACAGTAGCCGCGCCGAAGCGAAACGGCAGGCGCAGCCGAACCGGCCGCTCATAGAGTTCAAGCGCGACGATGCTGAAGCTTGGCTGCACGATCGGCAAGGCGGGCTCGCGTCGACCGACACCGGTCTAGACGTCGAGCAGGCCTTTCGAATAAAAGTGCGCCCGGACCGTCTGCGCGAGCACGGCGAACTCCGGACTGCCCATCATCGCCAGCGTGCGCGGGCGCGGAAGCGCGATCTCGTAGATCGCCGCGATCGAGCCGGGACGCTCGCTCATCACCAGCACCCTGTCCGACAGGAATATCGATTCCGGAATACTGTGCGTGATCAGGAGCACGGTCTTTTTCGCTGCGGCCCAGATCCGCTGCAATTCCAGGTTCATCTTTTCGCGCGTCATCGCATCCAGCGCGCCGAAGGGCTCGTCCATCAGCAGGATCGCCGGGTCGTGCACCAGCGCGCGGCAGATCGAGGCACGTTGCTGCATGCCGCCGGAGAGCTGCCAGGGAAACTTGTTCTCAAAGCCTTCGAGGCCCACCATCGCGACCAGCGCCCGCGCTCGGGCAAGGCTTTGTTCGGGGGGCAATCGGCGTACTTCGCCCTGCAGCAGGATGTTTGCCAGCACCGTGCGCCAGGGCAGCAGCACATGGCTCTGGAAAACGATGCCGATGCCGGGCGGCGGGCCATCGACGGTCGCGCCGCCGATCTCGATCGAACCGCGGGTCGCGGGCAAGAGGCCAGCGATCAACTTGAGCAGTGTGCTTTTGCCGCAGCCGCTGGGGCCGACGACCGAGACGAATTCGCCTTCACGCACTTCGAATTCCAACGGCCGCAGCGATTCGACCTCGCCGTCTGCCGTGCGATACGACTTGGCGACGCCGCGCGCGCGGATTAATGTCCGCGCGCGCGCATTTTCGGGCTCGACGGCCGTACCCGCCATCGCTCTATCAGGGAAGATAGTCGAGCGCGACCCAGTCCTCGGGCTTGCCCTTGGTGGCAGGATCGAGTCCGCCGTACTGCGCCAGCAGGTCGAGCGACTCGCCGACGGTGGCCATCGAGGCGCGGAGAGGACGCTGCGTGGCCGTCTCCTTGGTGTGATAGAGCGCGGTCGTCTGCTTCAGGCCGACGATCAGCGTTTCGCGCACGCCGGCCTTCGGGTTGGCCTTGAGCATCGCGTCGACGGCGGCCTCCGGATTCTTCTCCGAATCCTCCATCGCGCGGGTCGTCGCGCGCAGGAAGCGCCGCACCATGTCGGGCTTGTCCTTGAGCGTCGCTGTATTGGCGATGATGCCCGAGCTGATCAGATTGACGCCGTAGTCAGCGAAGCGGATCGGATGTACTGCCCGATGCGTGGCGTCCTGCAGCTTGATCGCCTGGTCCATCACATAGCCCAGCAGCAGGTCCGCCTGGCCGTTCATCACCGCATTGAGCTTGGTCTGCGCATCGCCGGAGACCGTCTTGAATTCGGACTCGTTGAGACCGGTCTTTTTCAGGAACAGCGGCCAGATCTGCGACATCGAGTCGCCGGGCGTTACCGCGACCGTCTTGCCGACGATGTCCTTGGGCGTTCGGATGTTCTTGTCGGCGAAGCCCATGACCGACATCGGGGAAAGCTGCAGCGCAACGCCGACAGCCTTGACCGGCGCGCCCTTGGCGGAAGCCTTGATCATCGTCGCGATGTCAACGTAGCCGAACGTCGCGGTGTTGGCCGCCACCGCCTGCACCGAGACGCCCGAACCGCGGCCTTCCTGGATGTCGAGATCGATGCCTTCCTGGTCGTAGTAGCCGCGCTCCTTGCCGAGAAAGAACGGCGCGTGCTCGCTGTACAGATACCAGTTGAGCAGCAGGACGACCTTGTCCTTGGTTTGCGCGTGGGCGGCGCCGGCGCCAAAAAACAGCGCCAGTCCTGCGATCGCGATCGATTTGAGCAGCAACTTCATGAACTCCTCCTGACGGTGAAGGACGACGGAATCGGTCTTCAGGCGGTCGCGCCCATGACGTCGGGCCGCCGCGACTGGTGCCAGGGAATCATCAGCTTCTCGGCGAGATCGACCAGCGCAAAAAGGATCACTCCCATCATCGACAGCACGAACAGCGCCGCGAACATCAGCGGCAGGTCGAAGTTGCCGTTGGCGATCTGCAACACGTATCCGATGCCTGAATTCGAGCCGACGAACTCGCCGACGACTGCGCCGACCACCGCCAGCGTCGCGGAAACCTTGAGACCGCTGAAGATGCTGGGCAGTGCCTGCGGAAGGCTGAACTTTATGAACATCTGCCAACGCGATGCGCGCATCGACCGGGCCAGATCGATCATGTCGGGCTCGATCGACTTGAATCCCATCACTGTCGCGACGACGACGGGGAAGAATCCGAGCAGGAAAGCCGAGATGACCTTCGGAAATATGCCGAAGCCGAACCAGACGACGAACAGAGGAGCGATCGCGATTTTCGGCACGCTCTGCGAAAAGACAAGCAGCGGGTAGACGTAGCTTTCGACCAGACGCGAGTACGCGATGATCATCGCGATCGGTATCCCGATGAGGATCGACAAGGCGAACCCGCCCAGCGTCGCATACGCGGTAAACAAGCCGTTGTGCCACAGTCTCGGCCACTCGGCGACCAGCATTTTCGCGACGGCTAGCGGAGCCGGGATCAGGTACGGCGGGATCCGGAAGATGCGAATCGTCAGCTCCCACAGGACGAAGATCGCGGCGATGAGGAGAAGCGGCCGCACGAACTGCGATTCTAGTCCCCGGCGGATCCATGAACGGACAATCATCTGCTGCGCTCCTCGCGGCCACGGCTTGGTAACTAGTTGGTTAATACTCTAAGGTCGTCCGTCGGCGCTGTCAACGCCGCACCGCCGGACGCGGCCGGGGCCGCGCCAGATAGCCGAGCACCAGCGCGCTCATGTGCTCGAGGCGCGAGTCGCGCTGCGCGGTCGAGAACAGCGCCGGCCCGAACACCTGGGCCAGCGTGTGCCGGTTCGAGAGGAAAAAATAGCTAAGCGACGCGATCGAGATGTAGAGCTGCAACGGATCGACGCCGGACCGGAACGACCCGTCGCGCCGGCCGCGGGCGAGCAGCGTCCCGAGGGTCTCGATCAGCGGCGAATTCATCTCCCGGATGCGCTTCGAGCGCTTGAGGTGCCGCGCCCGGTGCAGGTTCTCGCTGTTGAGCAGCGTCAGGAATTCCGGGTGCGCGATGAAATACTGCCAGGTGAACTCGATCAGGCGGCGCACGCCGTCGGTCGGTGAAGAGTCGAGCAGATTGAGCGCTTGTTCGGCGGTGCGGATATCGGCGTAGGTTTTTTCCAGAACCGCGAGGAAGAGCTTCTCCTTGCTGGCAAAATAATAATAGAGCATCCGCTTGTTCGATCCGGCCCGGCGGGCGATGCGATCGACTCTGGCGCCGCCCAAGCCGTGCCGGGCGAACTCGCGAACCGCCGCGGCCAGAATCGTCGCCTTGGTGCGCTCGGCATCGCGCACGGGGCGCGCGAGGGGCATCAGTGCTGCTCGCCGACGCGGACGATCTTTATCGCGTTGGTGCCGCCGGATTTGCCTATCGGCTCACCGATCGTCAGTACGATCAAGTCGCCGCGCTGGACTTGCCCGCGCGCGACCAGCAGATCCTCGGCGGCGCGCAGCACGGCGTCGCGGTCGTTGCTCTGTTCGAGATAAAGCGGCTGGACGTTCCGGTACATCGCCATCCTGCGCTGCGTCGTGACTTCCGGCGTAAGCGCGAAAATGGGACAGCCGCAATTGTGCCGTGAAATCCACAGCGCGGTCGATCCCGACTGCGTCAGCGCGGCAATCGCCTTGACCTTCAGATGGTAGGCGGTGAAAAGGGCTGCCATCGCGATCGACTGGTCGATACGCGTGAACGTGCGATTCAGAAAGTCGCGATCGAGCTCGCTCGACTCCGTTTTCTCCGCCTCGGCGCAGATCTGGCTCATCGACTCGATCGTCTCGACCGGAAACCGGCCGGCCGCGGTCTCGGCCGAGAGCATCACTGCATCGGTCCCGTCGAGCACGGCGTTGGCGACGTCGGACACTTCGGCGCGGGTCGGCACCGGGTTCTCGATCATCGATTCCATCATCTGCGTCGCGGTGATCGTCAGCTTGTTGCGCTCGCGGGCCAGCCGGATCATCCGCTTCTGCAGACCCGGCACGGTGGCGTTGCCCACTTCGACGGCGAGATCGCCGCGGGCGACCATGATGCCCTCCGACGCGTCGATGATCTCCTCCAGTGCGTTGATTGCCTCGGCGCGTTCGATCTTGGCGATGAGGAAGGCCTTGCCGCCGGCGGCGCGCAGCAGCTGCCGCGCCATGTACATGTCCTCCTTGTTTTTCGGAAACGAGACCGCCAGGTATTCCGCGTCGATCGCAACGGCGGTCTTCATGTCCTCCATGTCCTTCGCGGTCAGCGCGGGCGCGGTCAGGCCTCCGCCGAGGCGGTTGATGCCCTTGTTGTTCGACAGCGTCCCGCCCAGCTCGACCTTCGTCACGATTGCGCTGCCGCGGACCGACTCGACACGAAGGCGTATCAGGCCGTCGTTGAGCAGCAGGATCACGCCCGGCGCGACGTCGTTCGTCAACTCCTTGTAATCGAGGCCGACGCCTTGCTCGTCACCCAGTTCGCGGGCCGCGTCGAGGACGAATTGCTGACCCGCCTTGAGGACGACCTTGCCGTCGGCGAATTTGCCGATGCGGATCTTCGGGCCTTGCAGATCGGCCATGATCGCGACTTCCCGCCCCAGCGATCGCGCCGAATCGCGCACCATGCGCGCGCGCTCCGCGTGGTCGGCCGCGGTGCCGTGCGAAAAATTCAGCCGGACGACATCGACGCCGGCGGCGAGCATCCGCGTCAGCACGTCGGCGGAGCTGCTGGCCGGGCCGAGCGTGGCTACTATCTTGGTGGAGCGTTGCATTGGCATCTCGTTGGAAAGATGGAACTCAAGACGCGCCGGGACGGTTCATCGTGTGGCGCGCTGCTCGAGGATCGCGACCGCGGGCAGCGTCTTGCCTTCCAGAAATTCGAGGAATGCGCCACCGCCGGTCGAGATGTAGCCGATGCGGTCGGCGACGCCGTATTTGACGATCGCCGCCAGCGTATCGCCGCCGCCCGCAATCGAAAACGCCGGCGAATCGGCAATCGCAAGGGCGAGCTCGCGCGTTCCTTCGCCAAAGGCATCGAACTCGAATACGCCGACCGGGCCGTTCCAGACGATCGTGCCGGCCTTCGCGATGATCGCCTTCAGCGCCAGCACCGTCTGCGGCCCGATGTCGAGGATCATGTCATCGGCGGCGACATCGGCGATCGCCTTCAACGTCGGCGCCGCATTCGCCGAAAACTCCTTGGCGACGACGGCGTCGATCGGAATCGGGACCTTGCCCGGAAAGGCGTCGAGAATCGCCTTGGCCTCGCCGGCAAGCTCGGCCTCCGCGAGCGACTTGCCGATTCGACCGCCGACGGCGAGGATGAAGGTATTCGCGATGCCGCCGCCGACGATCAGGCGGTCGACCCGCGCCGCCAGCGACTTGAGGATCGTCAGCTTGGTCGACACCTTGGAGCCGGCGACGATCGCGACCAGCGGCCGCGCCGGATGCGCGAGCGCGCGGCCCAGCGCGTCGATCTCGGCGGACAGCAGCGGGCCGGCGCAGGCGATCGGTGCGAACCTCGCGATGCCGTGCGTCGTCGCCTCCGCGCGATGCGCTGTTCCGAACGCGTCGTTGACGTAGACATCGCACAGCCGCGCCATCTTCCGCGACAGCGCCTCGTCGTCCTTTTTCTCTCCGACGTCGAAGCGGCAATTCTCGAGCAGCACCAGGTCGCCGGGCTTGAGCGCCTGATGCCAGGCGCCGCCGTCGACCCAGCCGGCGACAAGCGGCACCGGCCGGGCGAGAATCCCGGCGAGCCGTTGCGCTATCGGCGAGAGCGAATCGGCCGGCGTGAACCGGCCCTCGCTCGGGCGACCCAGGTGCGAGGTGACCATCACGGCGGCGCCGCGCGAGAGCGCATCGCGGATCGCCGGCACTGAGGCCCGGATCCGCGTGTCATCGCTGATGCCGCCATGCCCGTCGAGCGGGACGTTCAGGTCGGCGCGGATGAAAACGCGTTTGCCGGCGACATCGACGTCCGCCAGGCGCAGGAACGTAGCAGCCATGTCAGCGGATGTGCATCAGCATCAGCAGTGGTCGCCGCGATCTCAGATAGACATGGAAGCTATCGGGCCGCCATCAATGCGACGGTCGCGTCGAGCATCCGATTGCTGAAACCCCACTCGTTGTCGTACCAGGACGAAACCTTGACCAGGCGACCCGAGACCTTGGTCAGCGTTGCATCGAAGATCGACGAGCGCGGGTCGTGATTGAAGTCGATCGAAACCAGCGGCGCGGTGTTGTAGCCGAGCAGTCCGGCTAGCGGTCCGGACTCCGATGCCTCCTTCATCACCGCATTGACCTCGTCCACCGTCGTGTCGCGGGCGGCGATGAACGACAGGTCGACGATCGAGACATTGATCGTCGGCACGCGGATCGCGTAGCCGTCGAGCTTGCCGTTGAGCTCCGGCAGCACCAGCCCGACAGCCGCCGCGGCACCGGTCTTGGTCGGGATCATGCTCATCGTGGCGGAGCGAGCCCGGCGCAGGTCCTCGTGATAGACGTCGGTCAGCACCTGATCGTTCGTATACGAGTGCACGGTCGTCATCAGGCCGTTGACCACGCCTATCTTGTCGTGCAGCGGCTTGACCAGCGGGGCGAGGCAATTGGTCGTGCACGAGGCGTTGGAGATCACCGTGTGCGCCGCTTTGAGCGACTGATGATTGACGCCGTAGACGATCGTCGCGTCGACGTCCTTGCCGCCCGGTGCCGAGATGATGACTTTTTTCGCGCCGCCTTCAAGATGCGCCGACGCCTTCTCCTTGGTCGTGAAAAGCCCCGTGCACTCGAGCACGACGTCGACTCCCAACGCATTCCAGGGCAGCTCCGCCGGGTTGCGCTGCGCGAAAACCTTGATCCGGTCGCCGTTGACGATCATCGCGTCCCCGTCGACTTCGATCTTGCCCGGAAACTTGCCGTGCACGGTGTCGTGCCGGGTCAGATGCGCGTTGGTCTCGGGACTGCCAAGATCGTTGATCGCGACGATGGCCAGCGGATGCTTGCGTCCCGTCTCGTAGTGCGCGCGAAGGATATTGCGGCCGATCCGTCCGTAGCCGTTGATGGCAACCTTGATCATCATCCTGCTCTCCTGTTTTCTTTTTGCAATTCAGTGTCGGGCAACCTCTGTCCGGCGCGGCAGGCGGCGGCCAGCCCGTCCAAATCGCGCCAGCCATAGCCGGCTTCGCGCAAATCCATCCCATCCCATTGGAAAGCCTGCTCGAGCAAAAGCTCCGCGCCCAGCGCCTCGTAGAAGGCCCGCGCCGCCTTGTTGGCGGCGATGACCCAGACGATCAGGCCGGTGGCGCCATGCGCGCGCTGCGCATCGACGACGGCGGCGATCAGGCGTCGCCCGAGGCCGACACGCTGGAAATCGCGGCGCAGGTAGACGGCAGTGAGTTCGGCGTTCAGTCCGAATCTGGGTTCGGCGAGCATGTTGCCTGCGGCAAAGCCCACGACCTCATCGGCGTGGGTCGCCACGAACACGCTCGCCGAATTCGGCCCCGCCGTCAGCACCTTGTCCCACAGCGCCGTGCTGGCGTCGACCTGCATGCCGTCTAAGTAGGCGGCGGGGATCATGCCGCGATACGTCGTGCGCCAGGCGTCGATGCGCACCCGCGCGATCGCCGCGGCGTCGCGGGGCGCGGCGCGGCGGATGGCGATGCCGGGCGAGTCAGGCAAGGACGCGGCGGACTTCGGCGACGACATGCTCGACGGTGAATCCGAAATGCTTGAACAGTACGGCGGCCGGCGCGGACTCGCCGAAGCGGTCGATTCCGACTACTCCGCCGACAGGGTCGTCGACAGCGCCGACGTATTTGTGCCAGTAGTCGGTGACGCCGGCCTCGACGGCGATGCGCGGCATGCCAAGCGGCAGCACCTGAGCGCGATAAGCGGTGTCCTGGCGGTCGAACACGCTGCAGCACGGCATCGAGACGACGCGCACCGGAACGCCGGCGTCCGCCAGCGCCTTTTGCGCGCCGACGGCGAGCGCGACCTCGGAGCCGGTGGCGATGATCGTCGCCCGCGCACCGACCGCGTCCGCGAGGACGTAGGCGCCGCGGCGGATCAAGGCGATCTGCTCGGCGCTGCGCGGATTGAACGCCACATTCTGCCGCGTGAGCAACAGGCAGGTCGCGCCGTGCTGCCGCTCCAGCGCTGCCGCCCACGCGACCGCCGTCTCGACGCTGTCGCAGGGCCGCCAGACGTCCAGATGCGGGATAAGCCGCAGAGCCGAAGCGTGCTCGATCGACTGGTGCGTCGGCCCGTCTTCGCCCAGCCCGATCGAGTCGTGCGTGTAGACGAAGATCGTACGAATCCGCATCAGCGAGGCCATACGCACGGCGTTGCGCGCATAGTCGGAGAAGGTGAGGAAAGTGCCGACGTAGGGGATAAATCCGCCGTGCAGCGTGAGTCCGCTGGCGATCGCGCTCATCGCGAACTCGCGCACGCCGAAATTGACGTAATTGCCCGGAGAGTGCGCGCTCACCGGCTTGCTGCCCGACCAGTTGGTGAACACCGATCCGGTCAGGTCGGCAGCTCCGCCGATCAATTCCGGCAGAAGCGGCGCAAAGGCCTCGATCGTCTGCTGCGATGCCTTGCGAGTCGCAATCGACTCGGCCTTGTCGTTCTGGCGGGCCGCGAACGCGGCGGCATGGGCGGCGAAATCCGGCGGCAGGCTGCCGGCGAGACGGCGCCGGAATTCGGCGGCGAGGGCGGGATACGCCGCCTCGTACGAGGCGAACCGCGTTTTCCAGCCGGACTCGAGCAATTCGCCGCACTCGCGCGCATTCCAGCCGTCGTAGGCTGCCTGCGGAATCTCGAATGGCGGATAGCTCCAGCCGATCGCCTCGCGCGTCAGCGCTACTTCCTTTTCGCCCAGCGCCTGGCCGTGCGCGAGATCGGTGCCGGCGCGATTGGGCGAGCCGCGGCCGATGATCGTCTTGCAGCAGATCAGCGTCGGGCGATCGGTCGTCGCGTGGGCGGAGCATATCGCCGCATCGACGGCGTCGACGTCGTGGCCGTCGACGTCGGGCACGACATGCCATCCGTACGCGGCGAAGCGTGCGGGCGTGTCGTCGGTAAACCAGCCAGCGACCTTGCCGTCGATCGAGATGCCGTTGTCGTCGTAAAAGCAGACCAGCTT
>JBDTXW010000082.1:0-10861 GCA_040005975.1 Betaproteobacteria bacterium
AGCGGAAGGTCGTCGCGGTTCCATTAACATTCAGTGGAGCTCGGCGACAAAAGTTCTATCTTGCCGTGTCGAGAATAAGGGCTCCGGCAAGCCGAACTTGATAATCGGCGATTTTGTCAATTACCTGTTGCAGCGGCATCGGCGACGCGTGCAGCTCATCACGGTGTTGCCTGGCTAGTCGATGATTTTCGGCCCGACCTTGGACCCCACCCACCACGGTCACGGGCAAGACAGATTGACCAAGGAGGTGTCCTCATGAAACGGTTTGTTATCGGCATCGTCATCGTTCTAACATCCGGAATGACCCTGTTGCCATCGACGGGGATCGCGCAGCAGGCGCTTATCGTCAAGCCCCTGGCCGAGACAAAAGTGACGGAGTTGCCCGCCGGGCCGCTCTTCTGGCGGATAGAGAACTTCCCTACCCTCGCAGAAGCCCAAGCGGCCGCAGGCTCCACGGGATTGGCCGTCGAGTCCGCAGGGAAAGTTTGGCTGTTCAAGCTCGGCCCCGCAGGTGGCGCATCGGCGGGGGGCACCAAGGTTGCCGAGGTCGGACCGGCTCACCGCGTGGTCGCGACGCAGTATCTGCTCCGGATCAATGAGGCCAGTGGGCCTCCCGGGAGCATGACTCCGGTGCACACTCATCCCGGCTCCGAGGCGTTCTACGTGCTCGCCGGGGAGCAAAGCATCCGCACGCCGGATGGCGTAATGCGTGTGGCGGTCGGGCAGCCCCAGGCGGGACATGGTTCCGACACGCCGATGCAGGTCTCCAGCAGCGGCACAACGGATTTGCGAGCCTTGGTGATGTTCGTGGTTGACGCCACCAAACCGTTTTCATCTCCGGCAAAGTTCCCGTAAGCCAGGCACTGCTCCCGCCCGCGACGAGGACGCGCGCGTGATTTTCGATTTGATCGAAGACATCGCGAAGATGGCACTCATCGTCGCCGGACTTTACTTCGTGTTCGGGGCGTATGTGCACCACAGGCAGCGGGCATGGTCCGAGCCCTTGGCGAAACGGCGTTTCGCCATCCTTTTAGCGATTGTGCTCGTCGTATCCGCCATGAAAGTGAGCGAAGATGTGCTCGGCGGAGAATCAGGCCCCATCGACGAGGCGATCCTGATGTTCATTCACAGCCACGTTCCAAGCAGCCTGACCGGGTTCTTCGAGGCGGTCACCCTGACGGCCTCATCCTACTTTCTCCTTCCGCTTGCGATGGCCGCAACCATCGCACTGCTGTTTCTCAGGCATCCCTTCGAGGCATTGCTTCTCGCAGCTTCGGTGATCAGTGGTGCGATCGTTGTGTACGTTCTCAAGATGTTAATTGCCCGGGCCCGGCCGGAGCTGTGGGAAACACAGTGGTATTGGGGTTCCAGTTTCCCCAGTGGACATACGCTCGTGGTCGCGGCATTCGCGACGGCTGTCGCTCTCTGTGTCAGTCGGATCTGGCCCGCGGCGCGCAGGATCGCGTTTTCGATAGCGCTTTTGTGGGTTTGTCTCACCGCGCTTTCGCGTCTCGTGCTTGGTGTGCATTGGCCGACTGACGTACTGGCGGCTGCGTGCATCGGCGCGTTGCTGCCTTTGGCGATGAGCATTATGCTGAGTTTTGTGACGCAGGGGACGCGGCGCAAGCGGCACGTCCCCTGACGTTTGATGTCATGCGGCAGCGTTAAGCGAGGACGGACTTCATGGAAACTCACAAAATCACCGGCGGCGGCGGTGTACAACTCCATCTCGTCGAGACGGGTAACCCGAAGGGTCGCCCAATCCTGTTCATCCATGGCTTTTCGCAATGTTCGGTTGCCTGGAACCGGCAAATGAATTCGGAACTGGCGAAGGACTACCGACTTGTCGCGATGGATATGCGTGGACATGGTCTTTCGGACAAGCCTCGCGATGGCTACGCTGACTCGCGACTGTGGGCCGAAGACGTCGACGTCGCCATACAGACTCTAAGCCTCGATCATCCGATCCTCTGCGGCTGGTCGTATGGGCCGCTCGTCATCCTCGACTACCTGCGGCATTACGGCGAAGGTAGGATCGGTGGGCTCACTTTTGTCGGTGGAATTACGAAGCTTGGCAGCGACGAGGCGACGGCCGTCCTCACTTCTGAGTTTCTGAGCCTCGTGCCCGGTTTCTTTGCGGAGGATGCGGAAGCGAGCGTACGCAGTCTCGAGTCGCTGTTGCGATTGTGCTTCGCCAGAGAGCCCTCGGCCGAAGATCTGCGCCTGATGCTGGAGTACAACCGGTCCGTTCCACCCTATGTCCGTCAGGCGCTGTTATCTCGCTCCTTCGACAATGACGATCTCCTGCCCAAGATCCGCAAGCCCGTGCTGGTTGTGCATGGCACCGAGGATGCGGTTGTCAAGCCAGCCGTCGTCGATCAGCACAAGGCTGGCATGGCCCACGCGCAAATTCAGATGATGGCGAACGCGGGACACGCAGCTTTCTGGGATGATCCGGCGATGTTCAATCGGCACCTGCGGGCGTTTGCCGAAAGCCTGTAGGCCCGTTTTTGGAAGCGTACGTCGCCTCCCTGCTCGAAAGCGAACTGCCTTTTGAGTCAGGGGGCGTTGCTCTGGTGTGGGCGCTGTTGTTTCTCGCGAATCGCTCCATTGCGCGATCCGCAACGACAAGCGGCTACTTGCGCAGAGCACGAAATGCACACGCGCAGCCCTGACCAGCCTCTGGGACACAAGACGGCAGCATCGCATTGATCGATATTCAGATGGACATCGAGCAGCCGGTCATAGACGACAGCCTGGTGCGCCGCCTGGTCGCTATCCAGTTTCCGAAATGGGCAGATCTCCCTGTGCGGCCCGTCGCGCCTGGCGGATGGGACAACAGGACTTTTCACCTGGGCGCGCACATGATCGTGCGCATGCCGAGCGCTGCCGACTATGCGCCACAGGTGGAAAAGGAACACCGGTGGCTCCCGAGACTGGCGCCTCTGCTGCCTTTTCCGATTCCGGTGCCTCTGGCGATCGGAGAGCCGGCGGATGGCTATCCCTGGAGGTGGTCCATTTACCGCTGGATCGAGGGCGAACCCGCCGTGCCCGAACGCATAGCCGATCTGCGAGACTTTGCGACCAGCCTTGCGCAATTTCTCATCGCTCTGCAACGCATCGACCCGACGGGCGGTCCCCTGCCCGGACCGCACAACTTCCATCGCGGCGGACCGCTGACAATCTACGACGCTGAGACACGGCAGGCGATCGTTACCCTGAAGGGCAAGATTGATGTAGACGCTGTGATCGAGATCTGGGAAGCGGCGCTTGCGACCACCTGGCATGGTTCACCGGTGTGGGTCCACGGCGACGTCAGCGTCGGCAACCTGCTGGTGCAAGATGGACAGTTGAGCTCCGTCATCGATTTCGGACAGCTGACAGTCGGTGATCCTGCCTGCGATCTGGCGATCGCCTGGACGCTGTTCGGAGGCGAAAGCCGAGAAGTCTTCCGGACAATGCTTCCGCTCGACGTCGGGACATGGGCCCGCGGTCGCGCCTGGACCTTATGGAAGGCCTTGATCACCGCGGCCGGCCTTCCGGGCACAAACGCCGTCGAAGCCGCGCAATCTTGGCGCGTCATCGATGAAGTGCTGGAGAGCACCCTGCGTCGTTGACCATCGCGGGAGGCTGGCGTAGATTGGCTTCCGGCTTAGCGTTAATTTCGGCTAGGCGGAATGGCAGTGGGGAGGAACACCTATGAGCGGCGTGAAACTACTCGGGATCGTCCTGCTGGTCGCTGGCCTTCTGGGCCTGCTCTACGGCCACTTCGACTACACCAAGGAAACGCATGAAGGTCAGTTTGGGCCATTCAGGTTCTCGGTCGCTGAGAAGGAGACGGCGGTCATTCCGAGCTGGGCCAGCATCGCGGTGATCGTCGCTGGCGTCGTCCTGCTTGTCATGCAGCGCAAGTAGTCCCTGTCTCACCGCCATCGCGCCGGTCCCGCGTGCGGGGCCGTCGGCAAACTGCGCGCACCGCATAGCCGGAACAGCGACTTCAGCAAAGCAGCCGCCTCCAATTGTTGAGATGTCCCTCAACGTGATGTCATGTCTAACCGGAGCAACCCCGCTGACTCCGGCAGCTGGCACAGCCCGCCGGAAAGTTGGTTCGTCAAGCGTCAGTCATTGGTGACCGCATCGCAAGAAACAGGAGATAGCTATGTCAAAGGGATACTGGATCGTGCGCGTCGACGTCGCGGACCAGGAAAAGTACAAGGCCTACATTGCGGCCAATGCCGAACCACTCAAAAAGCATGGCGGCCGCTTCTTGGTGCGGGCCGGACGCTTCGAGAATCCCGAAGGGACGAGCCGCACCCGCAATGCGGTGATCGAGTTTCCGACGTATCAGGCGGCCATCGATTGCTGGAAGTCCCCCGAATACCAGCAAGCAATCAAATTGCGCCAACCGGTCTCGACTGCCGATGTCATCATCATCGAGGGATACGAGGGACAAAAGCCCGCTTAATAGGCCCTGCGAACTCCATCAACCACGCTAGCCTTGGGCTCAAGAGGGTTGCCTCTCGGCGATCAGACACCTTGCCAAAGAATAGAACGATTAAGGTTATCGTCGGGATCGTCGCTTCGTTCGCTGGTCTCGTTGGCGTGATTATTTTTCTGTCGGAAGCGAAAATAATAACCTTCGCGACAGCGCTGCTGATGCTTGTTGCATTGTTTGGGATGTACCTCGGATTCGGAATTCTAATCGCTGTCTATCGTTTGATCGGTAAGATGGAATGAGACGACGGTACCGCAAAACCGGCCTGACGACCGGCAGCTAGGCACTACTCGTGGAGATTGTTGCCGCGCTCTTTCTCGCATTTGCTTTCGCTGCCTATCTCCGATTCCGGCGTTGGTCTGCGCTTCGTGCGATCGCGCTAGCCTCGCTCTTGGCGCCAGCTGCCATTACATTCAGCGCATACGTATTTCCGGTAGAACCCGATTTCCAAAAGTGGTGGCACATCACCGTCGTTACGTCGGTCGTCTTTGGCCTTTGCGCTGCCGCGGCCGGCTACCTATTGGTAGACTTGGTGCAGCGCGATCGTGCCTGACCTCTCCCTCAACCCGGACGCCTCGCCGTCGAACCTAGCTTGATTCGTAGAGCGCAGCAAGCGTCATGAACGGTCGACACCATGAATCCATCCGACTCTGACCGCTTCTTCGCGGGCTCGATTCCGGAGCTCTATGAACATTACCTCGTGCCGCTCATCTTCGAGCCCTACGCTGTGGACCTGGTTCGTCGAGTTTCTCTGCTACAACCTTACCGCCTGCTCGAGATCGCGGCGGGCACGGGCGTCGTGACGCGTCATCTTGCGAATGCCCTTCCCCCCACGGTGTCGATCGTCGCCAGCGATCTCAACCAGCCGATGCTCGATCATGCGGCCGCCGTTGGCACGGCCCGCCCGGTCGAATGGCGCCAAGCCGATGCGATGCAATTGCCGTTTCCCGACGAGGCTTTTGACGTGGTCGTCTGTCAGTTCGGCGTCATGTTCTTTCCGGACAAGGCTAAGGCATTCTCCGAAGCTAGACGTGTGCTCCGTCCGGGTGGCGTCTTTATTTTCAATGTATGGGATCGAATCGAGCAGAACGAATTCGCCGACACCGTGACCAAGGCGCTCGAGACGATTTTCCCGGCCGATCCCCCGCGTTTCATGGCTCGGATCCCCCACGGCTACCACGACCCTTCGGTCATCGCTCAAGACCTCGAACGCGGCGGATTCGGCCAGTCATTTGAGCTCACAACTGTGGCTGCGCGAAGTCGCGCACCGTCGCCACGCATTCCCGCGGTCGCGTACTGCCAGGGAACGCCACTTCGCAGTGAAATCGAAGCGCGCGGCGCCCTGCGTCTGGGCGAAGCCACCGACATCGCAACAGCCGCGGTCGCGAGTCGGTTCGGCCCGGGTACAGTCGACAGCAAGATTCAAGCCCACGTCATCACGATTGAACGGTAGCGACGTACCTGCTCATCACCATGGCCCGATTCTAGCCACGGTGTTGGAAGGAGCCGCGTAGCCCCCAAGCGGCGAGGAGGATGGATGGACCAGGTACTTGTAGTCGGAGCGACGGGCCAGCTGGGAACTGCGGTTGTACGCAAGCTGATCGCGTCGCGACAAAACGTGCGTGCGTTCGTCCGCCCGACGTCGAACCATCGACACCTGGACGGCGCAGGGATCGAATTGGCCTTCGGCGACCTGCGCGACCAAGAGAGCGTGGACGCGGCGTGCCGGGGCGCGGTCGCAGTGATCGCTACGGCCAACACCGTTATTCCTGAAGGTCGGTACAGCTTCGATGCGACCGAGGGTCAAGGCTACGAAAACCTCATCGCTGCGTGCAAGCGGTCCGGGGTTCGTCAATTCGTGTTCATGTCAGTACCGGTCACGCCATACGACGACAAGGTGCCCACGTTTCGCTTGAAGCGTCGCATCGAACAGCTCGTTCAGCGCAGTGGTATCCCATACACGATCTTTCGCGGCTCGCTCTTCATGGATGATTGGCTGGCCCTCATCGGCAGCTCGATACCGCTGCGCGGGGCCGAAGCGGCGACGTTGCGCAGAGGTTTCTGGTTTTCCCGCCTGTTCCTCAAGGGCGTCGGACACTTGATCGAGAACCGCGGCATGGCGCTCGTTCCAGGGTCTGGAAAGTCACGCCATGCCTTCGTGGCGCTCGATGACGTGACGACGTTTCTGGTGAATGCACTCGACCGGCCCCAAGCGCAGAACGCGATCTTTGAGCTCGGAGGCCCTCAAATCCTCTCTTGGGATGAAGCGGTTGACATCTTTGCCAAAGTCCTCGGCCGGCCCATCCGTGCTATTCACGCACCCGCGGAGCTATTTCGCTTGCAGCAATTGTTGCTTGATCCGTTTTCACCCGCAGCAGCAAACCTGATGGGCATGAACTGGGTCGTCGCCTCAGTGGATACCGGTTACGATATGAAAACAGTTGCTCCTATTTTTGGCGTCCCGCTCACCAGCGTTGAACAGTTTCTTCGGCACAAGCTGAGCTTGCCGTCCGATTGAGCGCTGGATTCACCGGCATCATGTCGCATGGGTCGTTTGTCTTCATCTCCTTCCTGCTCATCTTCGCCTCATCCGTCATGGCAATCGACCTTGCACCGCTCTGGAACTTCGACCAGCCCGAGATCAGCGAACAGCGTTTCCGTGCGGCCCTGGCGATGGCGTCGGGCGACGACGCACTGATCCTGCAGACCCAGATTGCCCGCACCTACGGTCTCCGCGGAGACTTTGCCCGTGCACGGGAAATCCTTGAGAGCATCGAACCCCAAGTTTCAGCGGCGGGTGCAGAAGCAAGGGTCCGATATACCCTTGAACTCGGACGCGCCTATGCGTCCGCCACTCATCCTCCGGCCTCGCAAACGCCAGAGGCCAAGGAGCGCGCGCGCAGCGCGTACCTGCGCGCCTTCGAAATCGCCAAGGGCGCGCATCTTGATGGACTGGCCGTCGATGCCTTGCACATGCTGGCGTTCGTGGACACCGCGCCCGCCGACCAGCTCAAGTGGGGCAAGGAAGCACTGACGGTAGTGGAGGCATCGTCGCAACCGTCAGCGAAGCAATGGGAAGCGTCGCTCCGCAATAACCTGGGCTACGCCTTGCATCAACTTAGTCGATACGAGGAGGCCCTTGCCCAATTCAAGCAGGCCGTGGTCCTGCGCGAGCGAGGCAAGAACGAAGAAGCTACGCGGATTGCCCATTGGATGGTGGCGTGGACATTGCGGTCGCTGCACCGCGAAGACGAGGCGCTTGAAATGCAGCTGCAGCTCGAACGTGAACGAGATTCTGCCGGCGTCCCGAGCCCGTATGTGTTCGAGGAGCTCGAGCTTCTGTATCGTGCAAAGGGCGACGAAGCCAAGGCCACGCAGTATGCCGAGCTGCGGAACGCCCTGCCGAAGTGACCAGCGCGTCCGCATTACGGCCAAGCCTTCCATCGAACCGCCATTCCGCCAGACCGGATAGAGATGCACCAGTCGGCTTCCGCAATATTTTCCGCGGGCACGCTTCGCGCCGTGGAGCTCTGCGCCGAAGACACGCCGGAACTGCAACGGTTCTTCGAACTCAATCCGGAGTACTTCTTCGCCGTCAACGGAGAAGCGCCCGGGCCCGCCGAAGCGCATGAAGCGATCCACAGCACGCTTCCCGATGGTTGGACTTTCACCAGGCAATGGACAATCGGCTTCGTGGACGAAATGGATTCTCTGGTCGGGATGGCGAATGTCGTCTCCGACCTTCTCGCGTCCGGTGTCTGGCACATCGGACTGCTGATCGTGGCCACCCGGCTTCATGGAAGCGGCGCCGCGCAATCCCTGTACGAGCACCTCGAAAGCTGGGCGCGTGATTCAGGAGCGCAGTGGTTCCGCCTGGGTGTCGTCGAGGGCAACACGCGAGCCGAGCGCTTCTGGGAAAGATGTGCGTTTGTCGAGATTCGCAAACGAACTGCGGTGGAAATGGGTAAGCGGGTCAACGTTCTTCGGGTCATGGCAAAACCGCTTGCCGGAAGATCTCTGGATGAATATTTGACCTTGGTACCTCGCGACAGACCTGAGCCATGCTGAACGACGCGACTCACGGGCACTCTCGGCCTACTCGGTTGGAACATGCACGCCGTGGCCTCGCAAGGCGGTGACGTATCGTGCGGTCTGCCGTCGTATTCTTCTCGCTTACCTACTTGGTGAGCCGGAGCTTTTTCGCCGCGGCGGCGGCCATCTCAGACGGGACCGCTTCGCAGCCCTCCGGACTCACGCCGATCAGCGGGTTCCTCTTGTTCCTCGGCACCATCACCCCATCGCTGGTAGCCCTTGCGCTCACCGGCCGTGTCAACGGACGTGCAGGAATGCTCGCGCTGCTTCGGCGGGTAGTCTTGCTGCAGTAACCGCGCTGTCGGTCGCGATGGCATGGCTTTACTGGCGCACCAATGGAAGCCTGTTGCTTGTAATGCTGATGCACGCAGCCGTCAACAACACCAACATTGTGCCCTCGGCTGCGCCGGGCGCTACGAATCCCCTTGCCTTGAGCACATCACTGGTAGCTTGGCTCACTGCGACGCTATTGTGGATCGGCGCTGTATACTTTCTCGTACGCATGCGCCGGGCGGATCCGATTGTCTTGAGCGTTCTGCCAATAATTAGAGAGCCGTAAATATTCTCAATCTTCCATTGGAAGATTCGGCGACGCCCGAGCGCCTTTGAAACGATGGCGCAACTGGAAATGTCATGCCTAAACTCGAAACCCTCGAACGCTTCATAGAGCGAGTCGAACAGAATGCCCATGTCGAGGCCCTCAATGACTTCTACACGGCGGATTCGTCAATGCAAGAGAATCAGTCGCCGCCCCGCATCGGACGGGAGGCTCATATGGCGAACGAACGCCGTGTCCTCGCAAAGGCCAAGACCGTGGTCTCGAAGTGTGTCCGACCGGTATTCGTGAGCGGCGACCGCGTGGTAATTCGCTGGAAATTCCGCTTTGAATGGCCGGACGAGACGGTAACGCAGATGGAGGAGCTCGCCTACCAGCGCTGGGAAGGCGAACGCGTTGCGGAGGAAACGTTTTTTTATGACCCGGTGCAGCTTGTACCCAGCAAGCCGAACACATAGGTTCGCGCGTCAGGCGAGTCACGCGACAGCATGGATATGACTCCTCATACAGGCGGCTGCCACTGCGGGCGTGTGCGTTTCGAGGTGTACGCGCCCGCCGAGCTAACGGTGTCCGAGTGCAATTGCTCGATATGTGCCAAGTCCGGTTATCTTCATCTTATCGTTCCCCAATCCAGATTTCGATTGCTCCAAGGCACTGAGTTTCTGACCACGTATACTTTTAACACTGGTACCGCGAAGCATCTTTTCTGCTCGGTATGCGGGATCAAATCGTTTTATGTCCCCCGCTCGCACCCGGATGGCTACAGCATCAATGCACGCTGCCTGGACCCATCAACGGTCGCGGCGGTGTCGATCAAGCCATTCAATGGACGCGAATGGGAAAAGCAATATTTCGAAGGTCGCGGCAAGCTGCCCGATGAATAAGATCTCTTCGCATGAGCAAGGTAGATCGGCAATGAATGCGCAAGCAGCGCAAGCCGCTACGTTTCGATTGCTGCATGCGCGGCCGGGCATATTTGTCATCCCCAATCCGTGGGATGCCGGGTCAGCCAAGATGCTCGCGACGCTCGGTTTCGAAGCGCTGGCCACCACCAGTGCGGGGTTTGCGTTCTCGGTCGGAAAGCCCGACGCGGAGGGAGCGGTCGACCGTCACGACACGCTCGCGCACGTACGCACGATTGTAAATGCCACTCGCCTTCCGGTGTCTGCTGACCTGGAAAACGGCTTTGGCGACGACCCCGAAGCCTGCGCCGCGACGATTCGACTGGCGGCCGAAGCGGGCCTTGTCGGCGGATCGATCGAAGACGCCACCGGACGTGCAGATGACCCGATCTATCCTTTCGAATTGTCGCTCGAGCGAGTCGTTGCCGCCGTCAAAGCGGCACATGCCCTCCCATTTCCATTTGTGCTGACTGCACGGGCCGAAAACCTGATCAACGGCCGGCCCGATCTTGCGGACACGATCCGCAGGCTCGAGGCATTCGCCGCCGCGGGTGCCGACGTGCTCTATGCGCCGGGCTTGACGACCCGCGACCAGATCGCTGCCGTCGTACGGGCGGTCGCACCCAAGCCGGTGAACGTCGTCATGGGGCTGTCCGGGGCCCGGTTTTCGCTCGAAGAGCTTGCGGCGCTCGGCGTCAAGCGCGTGAGCCTCGGGTCGTCGCTGGCTCGCGCCGCCTACGGCGCTTTTCTCAAGGCGGCACGCGAAATCCGTGACACGGGAACGTTCACGTTTTCAGAGCAAGCCGCGCCGTACGC
>JBDTXW010000083.1:0-10809 GCA_040005975.1 Betaproteobacteria bacterium
ACGTCGCGCGCCGACAGCATGATCTGCGAGAACCCGGCGGCGCGAACCGCGGCGAGTTTGGCCGGCAGCGTGCCGGCGAGCGAGATCGTATCCATGCCGAAGTCGCCGATGTTGGGCAGAGCCGCGGTTGCCGTGGCGCCCAATGCGGGATCATCGTCGTTCATCGTGCACCAGCTCGAACATGACCCCGCCCAGATAAGCCTGGGTGAGCGCGCCGCGCGCCTCCGAATGCACGTCCTGCGATTCGACGAAGCCGACGCCGCGCTGGCGCAGCGCCCCGACGGCGCCGAGAACGTCGGCCGTGCCGAGGCCGATCCGCTGCAGCGATTCCTGCGGCTCGATATCGAAAATGCCGGGCTTGGGATCGATCAGCTGCAGGTGGAATCCGCCGCATGGACCGACCAGGATGCGGCCTTTGGGCAGGATCCCGTAGCGCTGCTCGTCGGGCAGCGCGGTGAAGCCGAAAAGCGTCTCGTAGAACTCGGTCCAGTCTTCCATCCGATCGCTGCCGATGTATTGCACGATCCCGAACCAGTGCAGTCCCGCGAGCGGTGGCGGATGCGAATCCACGCCCGGATTGAGCGTGAAATCGACGTCGTAAATCGAGAAATCTCGGTAGCGATCGACGAAATAGATGCGGCTCGCACCGACGCCGTGGATGGCGGGGATATTGAGCTCCATCACCTCCACCTGCGAAGGAACGATCCACGCCCCCCGCTCGATCGCATGGCGATAGGCCGCCGCGGCATCGTGCACGCGCAGGGCGAACGCGGCAATCGTCGGTGTTTCGGACGGCGGTGAGGTCCGCGCCTGCCCGCCCGCATGCGCATTGACGATGACGTTCATGTCGCCCTGCCGATAAAGCAGCACCTCGCGGGAGCGGTGCCGGGCGATCGGGTGGAATCCCATCATTTCCAGAACCTGGCCGAGCGCCTGCGGCTTGCTGGTCGAAAACTCGATGAACTCGAGGCCCTCCATTCCCAACGGGTTGGCCGCGCGGGCGCTCAATTCACGGTCGGAGACCTGGGTCACGATTGGTCCTTCTTATGCGATCACGCCGCGCCGCCGCCCGGCAAAGTCATCCCGCCAGTACAGGGTCGGCATGCGCGGCCTTTACCCTAGGGAACATCGCGAACCCGATAATAAAGCATTCCCGGCACAGCGCGGGAGTGCGCGTCGTACAGTCGGCGTCAGGCGATTTCGCGCACAGCCTCCTCCGCCTGGGCGTTCGCCGAGCTCAGGGCGCTGGTCAGGGCATCGGCTCCCATCGCGACCCCTTCGACTCGCACGATATGCACGTCGCTGATGCCGATGAAACCAAGAATGCTGCGGAGGTAGCTTTCCTGGAAATCGAATGCCTTCATCGGACCGGTCGAATAGATGCCTCCGCGGGAAACCACGAGGATCGCCTTCTTGCCTTTCAGTAGTCCGACCGCGCCATCTGCGGAATAGGAGAATGTGCGGCCGGCCCGCACGACATGATCGATCCAGCTTTTCAGAGCAGCCGGCAAACCGAAATTGTGCATCGGCACGGCGAGGACGACGATATCGGCCGCGGCCAGCTCGTCGACCAATGCATCCGATGTCTCGATCGCTGTCAATTCGGCGGGAGTTCGCTTTTCGGGCGGCGTGAATAGCCCGTTCACGAACGCCTCGTCGGGATAGGGCAGCGGCTTCCTAGCCACGTCCCGCACGACGACCTCGGCGCCAGCATGGTGCGATCGGAGGTCTTCGACGATGCGCTGCGCGATCTGGTGAGAGTGCGATTGCATTCCGCGGGGGCTGCTCAACACGAGCAATATCTTTTTCATCTGCGTTCCTCTGGTAATTGTCTGATGGGCAATGAAAACTGTCTTAATGGTTAAGTAATAGACTATCCATATATGTACTAAGGCCGCAAAAAAAGGGACTATTTCAGCTTCGCCAGGACGCGCTCTAGCATCATCGGATCGATCGCCGACAACGCGTTCCCCAGCTCCTTTTGCACCCGCTCGATTTCGCGCGTCCCGGCCGCCTGACGTTCGATACCGCGCGGCGTTATTGCCGCTTTCTTGCTCCGGCGGTCCGCCGGATTCTCGACCCGCCGTACCAGTCCGTCGGCGTCCAAGCGGTCGACAAGCTGGGTGATGTTCGAGCGCACGCAGGTGAGCCTTGCCGCCAAGTCCCCCAGGCTCAGCGGCTCGCCCGCCTGCACGAGCACCGTCAGGGCGCCCAGCTTCGCCGTCGATAAGCCCACGCCCGCAAGCGACTCCTGCCAGCGGGTCTCGATCGCGTGCGCCGCATGTACCAGGGCGAACGTGAGCTGGCTCCGCGTGGCTGCGGCGTTGCTGGGCTTGGTGGCTTTTTCATTCATATATGAATAGTATAGCCCATAGGCTCGATTGTCAAGCCCTCTGGATCGCCTCGTTTCACTATCGGGCAGGCGTTGGCGGTGCCGGCGACCCACAGGCTACTATTCGGCAATGCCGCACATCGGGCCCAAACTCGATTCCGTTGTCAGACAGGCGCGAGCGCCAACCGAGCGGCGAGCCTGGGGCCCGATTCGTGGGTGTTGACCCCGTCGAGCTCGCGAGTCTGGCCACCGCGCTGATCGAGGCGCTGCGTGAGGCGCAGGCGATGGCCGCGAGCGGTCATGCTGGCGCCGAGTTCGAGGAGTTGCTGCAGCACGCGCGCGAGCTGATCGACATAATGCACGAACATTTCGCCGCGGCAGGCCAGACGGCGGGCGAGTACGCGGGCGGATTGCTGCACGAAATGCGCGAGCGCCTGGCGACGCTCGCGGCCGTAATGCGCCGCGCGAGGGTTGATAACTAAGGCTGGTCACGCCGGCGCTGGTGGCTTGGCGTCTTGACTGCTGCTCGGCGGAGGTTGAGATGCCGAATTCGTACGACCTGGCTGGAAAATCAGCACTGGTGACCGGCGGCGCCAAGGGTATCGGCAGCGCCATCGTGGACCGTTGTTGGAATAACCTTGATCTAGATCATGGAATTCGCCGCGGAACGCATATAGGTTGAGAGCGTTGGCTCCGTGCGGTCGCTGACAAGCGCGTCCGAACAAACCGACTATGCGTCTTACGTAACGGGAGTCTGCTATGTTCAACTGCATTGCGCGAGCGATCCTAACGACCGCGACAGTGGCGACGCGGATATCGCTGCTCAGTGCACCGCTATTCATGGCACTAAGCAGCCCGGCGGCGGCGGTTCCATCTTACGCCCGGCAGACCGGTCAGGAGTGCATAGCGTGCCATGTGAGCTTTCCCGAGCTCACCCCTTACGGGCGATACTTCAAACTGACCGGCTATACGATCGGCAAGACCGCGTTCTCGTCGGAAGGAATCAACTATGTTCCGCTGGCGATAATGGCGCAGGCATCCATTACCCATACGCGAAACAACAATACGACGGATCCCGACACTGGCAATACGTTCTCCATCAACCAGCGCAATAATGGCTTCGTGCTTTGCTGCGCCAGTGTTTTCCTGGCGAGCAAGGTCAACGACTACGTCGGGGGCTTCATCCAGTGGAGCTACGACAATCTGGCAACGACGGCCGATGGCACGCTCGGGGGTCACAGCGGTATCGACAACGCGGACATCCGGGTCGTTGGCAAATACTCGGTCGCGGGAGCCGCGGAGCCGGACTTGATCTATGGCGCGACGCTGCACAACAGCCCTACGGTTCAGGATGTCTGGAATAGCACGCCGGCGTTCGGCTTCCCCTACACGTCCTCGCCGCTCGCCAGTACGCCTGCGGCTGCGACGCTCATCGACGGCGGGCTCGCGCAACAAGTGGTCGGCATGGGTGGCTACCTCTTCTGGAAGAAGACGCTTTACGCCGAGTTGTCGTTCTACCGTACAGCGGACGGCGCGTTCTCCGTCTTTCGCCAGGGGCAGGACATCCACACCGATGGTGGCGTAGCAGCAATCAAAGGGTACAACCCCTACTGGCGATTCGCTTACAGCCAGGACTGGGGCCCGAATTCGGTGATGGTGGGGACCTACGGCATGAACGTAGATCGCTATCCGAGCAACTTCGACACTTCGACGCCCACGGACCGGTTCCGCGATGTCGCGGTCGACGCGCAGTATCAATACATCACCGATCCGCACAGCTTCACCGCGCAGCTGACATACATCGACGAAAAGCAGGCCTACAACGCGAGTTACCCAGTGACGCTCGCCACCGGAGCTGGTATAGGGGCCGGGCCGAGCCCCGCTAATTCGACGGACAAGCTACACACGCTCAAGGCGAAGGCGACCTATTATCGCGACCGCAAGTACGGCGGCACGCTGGCCTACTTCTCGACTACCGGCAGCGCCGACGCCGGCCTGTACGGCACGGATGCCATCGGAAATGCGAACAAGCCGGACAGCAAAGGCTACATCGTCGAGCTTGACTATCTGCCGATTCAAAATGTGCGCTTGATGCTGCAATACACAGCATACAACAAATTCGACGGTGCCTCGACGAACTATGATGGCAACGGCCGCAACGCGCGCGATAACAACACGCTGTTTTTCAATATCTGGGTGGCGTTTTAAGTGCGGCGCGATGACGAGCGACGCCAACGCCGCACAACGGGCCTGCGGCTCTCTCGCACCGCCTACATGAAGGAACTGACGATGAAGCAAACCTGTTTGCTCGTCCTTGGCGCGGCGCTCGCTGGCATGACGAACGTCGCGGGAGCTCAAACCAACCCGGCCGACGTGCAAAAGGCCGCCGAGGAAAAGGTGGTTAATCTGTGCTCGACCTGCCACGGGCCGCGAGGCATCAGCACGTCCTCGGAGTTCCCGATTCTTGCCGCTCAACGCAAGGGCTACCTCGAAGCTCAAATCGACGCCTTCAGGAAACGAACGCGTGCTGAGAAAGACGCGCACGATTTCATGTGGGGGATTGCGGGCAACCTGGATGAAGCGATAGTTGGCGGGATTGCAAGTTATTACTCAGCGCAGCCACCGGCGGCCGGACGTTCTGAAGACGCTGCATTGGTCGCGAAGGGCAAGGAATTGTTTGACAAAGGTGTGCTCGACCGCGGGATTCCGGCCTGTGCGACATGCCACGGAGCGAACGGCGAAGGGGTGGCGGACTTTCCACGGCTAGCGGGACAGCACGCAAAATACGTGGCCAAGCAACTCACGTACATCCAGTCGCTGGTTCGCGCTGCGCCGGTGATGCATGGCATCATCAAAGATCTTACGCCCGCAGAAATCGCGGCCGTCGCCACTTACGTGCAGTCGCGGTAAGGAAGCCCTGGAGCGCGCCCCGCCCGCTTTGTGGTTTCGAGCGGCGCGAAATATTAACCAACTGGCACTGCTGCTGGTCGGAGGAGGATGCGGCGCTAGCAGCGCTGCCCGGCGAGCTGTTTGAGCGCAGGCAGGTTCAGCAGATTAACTGCCCGGCCCTGAACTTGCAGCAGCCCGTCCTTTTGAAAATGCGAAAAGATCCGGCTCACCGTCTCGGGCTTAAGGCCCAAGTAGCTGCCGATGTCCGCCCGCGTCAATCGCAGCACAAACTCGATCGCCGAGTAACCACGCTCTCCATATCGCTGCGAGAGGTTCAGCAAAAACACGGCCAACCGTTCTTCGGCACGCATGCTGCCCAAGAGCAGCATGACGTTCTGATCGCGTGCGATCTCGGTCGACAGAACCTTGTGGAGGTTGTGTTGCAAGGGCACCACATGGCGTGCTAGTTCCTCCAAGCGATCGAACGGCAGCACACAGACCTCGGTGTCCTCCAGCGCCACGGCTTTGCCGCCATGCCGCTCGGTCCCTATGCCGTCCATACCGACGATGTCCCCGATCATGTGGTAGCCGGCAACTTGTTCGTGCCCCTTCTCACCGCGCACTGTTGTCTTGCATGAGCCAACACGGATTGCATGGAGCGCTGCAAACGGATCACCGGCACGATACAGCGTATCGCCTTTCTTCAGATGCACACGATCGGTCACCAAAGCATTGATTTGATCCAGCCCCTCTCGGTCTACGCCCACTGGCAGGCATAGTTCCCGCACGCTGCAACCGCTGCAGTGGACCTTGAGCTCGCGAATTGATATCACTGTGGCGCTTGCGTGCAGGATGCAGCCATGGGTGGCTTTTGATTGGACTCCAAAGGTGTATCCGAAAAAATTCGGCAAACTTTCGAGAGCGAGCTAAGAACGTGGCTTCCGGCGAAGGAATCGAGGGGCCGCCGTACTCCTATCGCGGTGAAATAGACGCACCCCTACCGCGCCCCTTGCGTTCATCCAGCGAGATAACATGAGCGCCGCGCTCGCGCTCGTCGAGATAATCGCGCCAAGTCTGCATCAGATCGCGACGCTGGCCGAGGTACAAACGACGATTGTACGCCGTGCGCACTTTGTTGCTGGGAACGTGGCTCAGTTGCAGTTCGGCGAAGCGGCTGGGTTGAATGAGAAGGATTGAAAGGGGTATCTGGTATCGGCGATCGATCCGATGACGTTTGGCAGGTTTTTACTTCATATATGAATAATACGGCCGATAGGCTGGTTGTCAAGCGCTCTGAATGGCCTCGTCTCGGTACCGACAGGTGTTGACGGTCCCGGCAATCCGCAGGCTAATATTCGGTAATGTCGCACATCGAGCTCGAATATGATTCCGTTGTTAGGCAGGCGCAAGCGCCAACCGAGCGGCGAGCCGCGGGCCTGCCTGGCGACGCTCGCGGCCGTAATGCGCCGCGCGAGGGTTGATAACTAAGGCTGGTCACGCCGGCGCTGGTGGCTTGGCGTCTTGACTGCTGCTCGGCGGAGGTTGAGATGCCGAATTCGTACGACCTGGCTGGAAAATCAGCACTGGTGACCGGCGGCGCCAAGGGTATCGGCAGCGCCATCGTGGACCGGCTGCTGGCCAGCGGCGCCGAGGTCTGTGTTTGGGATGCGACGCCTGCCCATACCGCCGGGGTCAAGGCCGAGGTTGTTGATGTGACCCGCCCGGATCAGATCGCTGCGGCGCTGTCACGACTGTCCGCGGGGTCGCGTATCGATATCCTGATCAACAATGCGGGTTATCTCGGCGCGGTTCAATCGTTTGAGCAGCACTCCCCCGCCGAATGGCAACGGATTATCGCCGTGAACCTGATCGGCGCCATGCAAGTCACTCAGGCCGTTCTTCCGCACATGCTGCGCTCGGGTGCGGGGTGTATCGTCAATGTGGGATCTTTGGCCGGAAAAGAAGGCCTTGCAAAGCTGGCCGCCTACTCTGCCGCGAGCGCCGGTGTAATTGCCTTCACGAAGGCCCTCAGTCGCGAAGTAGTCGGCCACAATATCCGTGTCAACTGCGTCGCCCCCGGACCCATCGACACGGACATGATCCATAGCTTGGGCGCAAACGTGGTCGATGCGATGATCGCTGAGAGCCCGATGAAGCGACTCGGCTCGCCCGCAGAAGTGGCGCATCTGGTTGCCTGGCTATGCAGCGAAGCGAGCCGGTTCAATACCGGAGCGGTGTTTGACATGTCCGGCGGCCGGGCAAGGTACTGAACCCGCTCCATTTCAAAGGAAGCATCGACGATGCCACCTAAACCAGAGCACTTCGGCCCCGTCGAGGTTCAAGGCCGCCAGCTTCGCTGCGCCGTATGCGCTCACAGTGTCTTTTGGGAACAGGAGGTTCAATTCTCTACCCCGCTGTCCAATTTTCTTGACCTCGACGCCTGGAATGGAAACGCTCAATGTGCGGTCTGCGAGCGCTGCGGCTATGTCCATATGTTCATTCCGCCAAGCGCGTTCAAGGAAACCGAGGAATCGCCAGACGCTGACGCACAGCCAGGAAATGCCTGACCCCTCGTTCAACGCGACGAGTCTGCTGCCTCAACATCAACGATGAGGAAGACATGCGCATCACACTGAGCGTAGTCGGAGTCGTTCTTGTCCTGGTCGGAACGATTTGGTTCTTCCAGGGCATCAACATACTCCCCGGAAGCTTCATGACCGGGCAAATCCAGTGGGCAGTGTACGGGGGGATCGCGGTCCTTGCCGGTGGCTTGTCGCTTTTTGCGGCTCGACGGTTACGCCGGCCGCCAAAGGCGGGCTGAGGGCGTCGTCACTCTCGGCTTGGGTTGGTATCTCGCAATAGCTGCTGGAACCGCTCATTTTCGCAGAGCGCGCGGCCGACGCGCTCGCCGATGATCCTGTTTGCCTTCGGCGTGAAATGGCTGCTGTCTTCAAAATATGCTTTCGTCGGCGCAAGTATCCCAGTTAGGTCGACGAGCGATGCGCCAGTTTGAGCCGCTACTTCGCGGTACACCCGGTTGAATTCATCCTTGACGTCCAGGAGGGCGGGAATCGACATATAGGGCTGGTAGAACAGCCGCGAACCGGACGACCATATTTGCGACAGCTTGCCCTGGCATCGCTGTATCTTGGATTCCCGTGTCAACAGAACGACGAGGGCGCCGCTCCTCTGGCACTCGGTCACGATGTCGCACAGCTTGCCTTGGAACCCTATCGAAAGCTCTCGGAGTTGGTGCGGCTCGAACTTCAATTTGCCGCGATCACTGAGCGCCCTCAGCTGGCGCAGTACGACGACAATGTTCTTTTCAACCCACCCCAACAGGCCCGACCGCCGTGCGAACCAGCTCGGCATATAGTGGATACCCGAATATCCGATCTTCACGCGCGCCCAATCGGCGGCGTTGCCGCTCGCGCCCGGAGCAATGGCTACGACGTCCGGACGAAACCTCGAAATCGACTCGCGAAACTGGATCGTCACGTGGCCAATGCCGTTCCCCGGCATTGCCGCATTAATGTAATCGTACGACCGTCCGCCATGCGCGAGGCGCAGCGTCTCGAGGGCGTGAAATGGCCAGGTCGTCTCGTTGCCACCTTTCCACGAGCCAAACGCGAACGAATCCCCGAGGAACGCTAGTCGGATCGTTCCCGCCGGCTTTTTCAGGGGAACTTCGGGGCTTCGATAGCCTTGTGAGTTGGATTGTACGGAAGCGTATCTGGCGCCGGGTCGCATCCGACGCAAGCCCGTCGACCTTTCGAGGACGAACAAGTCCAATACCTCGGCGTCGTGCTTCGATTGCCGTTTGTCCGATGTGTCGCTTCGGTTTCCTGCGGACGGGCGACCGATGCGTTCGTCGATCGAGCGCAGGGGCAGGTCCGGATTGCGGCCCGTTTTCGGCCAACATTTCCGTTCGTCGATAATGGCCGCCATGGTTCTGATCGTGCTCGCATCGCTGAAAATGAGGTCGAGGCCAAGTTCAACGTTGAACACTTCGTTGGCGGCAAGCACGAGTTGCGTCGCCGCGAGGGAGTCGCCGCCGAGCAGGAAGAAATCGTCGTTCGGGCCGAAACGGTCCTTTTGCAAAAGCCATTTCCACAGCTGCGCGAGCTTGACTTCGGTCGCGGTCGCCATGTCATCGGCGAGCTCGCCTTGAGCGGACGAGATTGGGCCGAACTTCTCGAACAGCTTTACCATCTCGGATCGGTGAGCCTTGCCCGAGAGTCCTCTCGGAATCTGCTCGACGAATACGAAGGCCCGAGGCAATTTGATTGGCTCGAGGCGGTGGCGAAGAAAGGCAGTGATGTCCCGGTCGCTCACCTGTGAATTCGGAACCCGGACCACCGCGGCGACGGCCACCTCACCCAGCAGCGGATGCGGCACGGCGAACGCTGCCGCGTCGGCGATTTCGGGATGGGCGACAAGCGCTGCATCGATGTCGACCGGCGAAATCTTTTGTCCGCCGCGATTGATCATCTCCTTGATCCGACCGACGAGGCGCAGATAGCCATCCTCGTCGAAAACGCCCACATCACCGGTTCTGTACCAATCGCCGAAAAACGCCTCGTCGTTCGCTGTCGGATTACGCTCGTACCCATCAAATACGTTGTCACCGCGAACGACCACCTCACCCTGCTCGCCCTGCTTTGCCGGATTCCCATGGCCGTCTACGATCGACACTTTGCTGTGGATCGTAGGAAGACCGACCGAGCCAGGCTTACGGCGCCGCGGCGGCAATGGGTTACCGCAAATCCGTCCCGATTCCGTCGACGAATAGGCTTCGATGACGGGCACGCCGAAGATTCGTTCCAGGCCGATCACGATTTTAGGGTCGAGATGCCCGGACGTCGCTCGGATAAAACGCAGGGCATGACCGGCAACCGCGGATGCGTCGCCCTTGAGCGCCTGGTAGACGCCAATGTTGAAGTTGTAGCTCGCAACGTACCAGGTCGGCCGAAGTGTTGTCAGGCCATCGATGAATGCTGGCAGATCGGCCGGACCCCTTTCGTCCGGGTGCACCACGCAGCCCCCCGCAAAGAGGGCGGTACAGGAATTGGAAATGCCGCTGCACAGGAACAGCCGGTTGTGGTTAAAGCAACGGTCGTCATTCGTCAGCTCGTGCAGAAGAGCGGTTGATTCGGACCGGAATACCATGTGGCGATGGCGCAGGGGCACCAGCTTGGACGCGCGGGTGGTGCCCGACGTGCCGAACACGAACGCGATGTCGTCGGCGCGCGCAGGATTGGCGAGGAGGTGATCCTGCTGCGACGGAAGGTCGAGCGTGACCTGGCCGGCTGCATCCCCGGCCTGACCGTGTCCGACATCGATCACGCGCATCCCCCGTGCGCGGGCAACGTCGCGAACAGGCGTATCGAGCCGCGCATCGACGATGACGGCCTCGACCCCGCAGGCGTCGAAATGGCTGCCGAATTCGTTGGTCGAGTACTCGCTGCTGATAGGCACGGCGATCGAGCGCTTTACGACGCCAAGAACGGTTGTCAACGCTTCCGCACCGCCCCGATGGACGACCGCGAGGCGACTGTCCGCGCCGAAACCTGCATGCTGGAGCTGGC
>JBDTXW010000084.1:0-10772 GCA_040005975.1 Betaproteobacteria bacterium
TACACGCGCCGTCCATTGGCATCGAGCGCCGCGCCGTCGAAGTCGAAGGTGACGATGTCCTCGCGGCGGACGAGGCCAGGCGCCATGCTGCGCGCGAGCAGGAACTGATCCGCCGACCGGTCGTGGCGCGCGCTCACATGCCCGAAGCCATCGACGACGCCCTGCCGGTACAGGATGCGGTTGGCGAGAACGAGCTTGTCGATGAGACGGGGATCGGCGGCAGGCGGCATGGGTTCGCGCGAGGAGATCGTTGCAATTTGTGATGATATGCGAAAAGATCGACTCCGAGGCAAGCGGACCGGAAGGTAGAGCGATGAAGGCAATTTTTTGGCGCAGGCTCGTCGTGTTGCTCGTCGCGCTGGGGGCAGGCGCGGCATTCGCCCAATATCCGTCGCGTCCGATCAAGCTGATCGTTCCGATTCCTCCGGGCGGCGCTCCCGACATCGCCGCGCGCGTCATCGGCCAGAAGCTCTCCGAGCTGCTTGGCGTGCCGATCGTCGTCGACAACCATGCCGGCTCCAACGGCAACATCGCGGGCGATATCGTCGCGAAAGCGCCGCCGGACGGTTACACCTTGCTGCTCGGCCAGGACAGCCTCGTCGCGATCAACTCGCACCTGTATGCGAAGATGCCTTTCGATCCGCTTAAGGATCTGGCGCCGGTCGCGACCGTGGCGGCGAATCAATTTGTTTTTGCGGTCAACCCGTCGCTGCCGGTGCGCAACTTCCAGGAGTTCATCGAATACGCGCGCCGCACGACACCGCCGTTGCCGTACGCGTCGGGCGGCAATGGCAGCCAGCATCATCTGTCGATGGAGCTGCTTAAGCAGCGGGCCGGCATCGATCTGTTGCACGTGCCATTCAAGGGCGGTGCACCGGCCACGCTGGCGACGGTCGCCGGTGATACAGTAGCGATGTTCGCCGGCACGTCGACGGCGACGCAGATCAAGGCCGGCAAGCTGCGCGCGCTCGCGGTGACGGGCGCGCGGCGCTCGCCCGAATACCCCGATTTGCCGACGATCGGCGAGTTCTATCCCGGCTATGAGGTCACGATCTGGCTTGCGCTGTTCGCGCCTGCCGGCACGCCCGAACCGGTGCTTTCCCGCCTGCGCGCAGCGGTCGCCAGGGCGCTCGCCGCGCCCGAGGTCAAGGAAAAGCTCAACTCGGCCGGTGGGGTGGAGACTTTTACGACGACCCCCGAGGAGTTCGCCGCACTCATCCGCAGCGATTACGACAAGTACGGCAAGATCGTGAAGACGACTGGCATCAAGCTGGATTGACCCGGCATCGCGTCGACGGACAGCCATGGCGAAGCTCCCTCTCTGTCTCGCGATCGGCGCGTACGATCACGTGCGCGATCTCGCCGACGGCAGCGTACAAATTGCCGGAGTCGAGCCTACGGTGCTGCAGCTCCCCGTCGAGGAGACGTTCCATCGCTTTCTGCTGCAAGGCGAGTTCGACGTCTCCGAGGTGTCATTGGCCAAAATCACCGCGCTGGCGGCGCAGGACGATCGCCGCTTCGTTCCGCTGCCGGTGTTTCCGTCGCGCGCATTCCGCCACTCGTCGATCTACGTTCGCAGCGACGGCGGCATCACCCGGCCCGAAGCGCTGGCGGGCAAGCGAATCGGCGTGCCGGAATGGGCGCAGACGGCGGCGGTCTGGTCGCGCGGGCTCCTCGCCCACGAATACGGCGTCGATCTCGCCTCGATACACTGGCACCAGGCCGGCGTCAATGAGGCCGGACGCCGCGAAAAGGTCGAGCTCGAGCTGCCGCCCGGCTTCCGCCTCACCGTCGTCACCGAGCGCGCGCTTTCCGACATGCTGCTCTCCGGCGATCTCGACGCCGTGCTGTCGGCGCGGCCGCCGACGCCGGTCGCGCGCGCCGACCCGCGCGTACGGAGGCTCTTCGCCGACTATCGCGATGTCGAGCTCGCCTATGCGCGCAAGACCGGCATCTTTCCGATCATGCACGTGCTGGCAATGCGGCGCGAGGTCTATGAGCGCGACCGCTGGCTGGCGATGAACCTGTTCAAGGCGTTCGACGAAGCGAAGGCCCGCAGCCTAGAACGCGCCGCCGACATGGCCGTCTCGCACTTTCCGCTGCCTTGGATAGCGGACGAGCTGCGCCTCGCGCGCGGGCTGTTCGGAGATGATCCGTGGCCATACGGCGTCGACGCCAATCGGACGACGCTCGACACGTTCCTGCGCTATGCGTTCGAGCAGGGTGTTTGCCGGCGTCAGCTCACGGTCGAGACGCTTTTCCCCCCGGAGATGCAGGCGACGTTCAAGATCTGACGCCGTCGCGCCCGATCACCATGCGAGGGGCTCACCGGCGAGCCATGCCGCGCCGGCAGCGTAGAGCCGCTCGACCTCCGGACCTTTGAGCGTCGGCATGTCGCGCTTGACCGTGTAGCCGATCTTGGTCTGGACGTAGCCCAGGTGGCGGTAGCCTTCGGGAAACTGCACCAGCAACGCCGGATCGAGCTTGAAAGTTACGGTGGGATCGACCGGGTCGAGCCGGTCTTTTTCATAAATCGGCTGGCGCAGTACGATGCCCCACACGTCGCCGCGCTTCTTGAAAAAGTCATAGAAGCGTCCGCTGCAGACGACATCGCAGGCGACATCGTCGACCGTCGCCCGCTGCGAGATCGACATCTTGGTCTGCGCGATCGCCCGCGTGCCCGCGACGTCTACCGCGGAGCCGCCGAGGAAATGCAGGATGCTCACACCCTTGTCCCAGCCTTCGCGGCTGACTTCGATGAATCGCTCGGCGGGACCCTGGAACCAGGTCGCCATCATGCGGCCCTCGGGGTGCCAGACGCTGCGGAAGCGCTCCCAGTCGCCGGCGTCGCGCCAGACCACCCAGTTCTGTACGACTTCGCGGATGCGCAAGCTTTCGATCAAGTCCGCTTCGATCGCGTTTGCCATCGGACGTACTAGCCCTGCTTTCCGGGATCCTTGACGTCCGGATACTTGTCGAACTCGATGTTATACAGCAGGCCGTCGACCTTCTCGACGCGCCGGATATAGACGGTCTGCACGATATCGCGCGTTTCGGCGTCGATCATGATCGAGCCGCGCGGGCTCAGGAGTTTCATCCCTTTCAGCGCCGCGAGGAATTTATCCGGCTCGACCGAGCCGCCCGTCTTCTTCAACGCTTCGGCAATCGCCGCCATGCCGTCGTAGCCAGCGCAAGCCATGAAGTTGGGACGAATCCTGGTGCCATTGGTCTCCACGTAGGCCTTGATGAACGCCTTGTTCTCGGGTGAATCGTGCGCCGCGGAGTAATGGAAGCTGGTGATGAGCCCGAGCGTAGCGTCCCCCATCGCCTGCAGCACACCGTCATCGGTCAAATCACCGGTCGCGATCAACCTGATGCCCGCCTGCCTGAGGCCGCGCTCCTCGTAACCCTTGATGAACGCGATCGTCTGGCTGCCGGGCGGCAGAAAGACGAACACCGCCTCGGGCTTGCTGTCCTTGATCCGCTGCAGGAACGGCGCGAAGTCGGCGTTCTGCAACGGGGTGCGCACGCTGTCGGTAACGTCGCCGCCCGCCGCCTTGAACGCCTTGATGAACGCGCCCTCGGCGTCGATGCCCGGCCCGAAGTCGGAAACCAGCGTAAACACGCGCTTGATCCCGTTCTTCGCCGCCCATTGCGCCATCGGCTGCGTGTCCTGCGGCAGCGTGTGCGATACGCGCACGATATACGGCGAGCGCGTCGTGATGACCGAAGTCGCCGCATTCATGATCACCATCGGCTTCTTCGCTTCGGCGGACACGGGCGCCACCGCGAGCGCGTTCGGCGTCAAGCCGAATCCCGCCAGAATGTCGACGTTGTCACGCGTCACCAGCTCCTGCGCGAGGCGCTTGGCGATGTCCGGAGCCGCGCCGGTCGTATCCCGAATGATGATCTCGATCTTCTTCCCGCCGAAGACTTCGCCGTTCTGCCGGAGGTAGGTCTTCATGCCGCCGACGATCTGCGCGCCGTAATCGGCGAATGGACCGGAGAACTCGGCGACGACGCCGATCTTCACCGTGTCCTGCGCGATCGCCGGGCCGCCGGCCAGCGTCACCGTGAGCGCGGCCAGCGCCGCAACGACGAATCGCTTCGCTCGGATCATCGGAGTTCCTTCGCGGAAAAAACCCGTTGCGCGGGACGATTCATCGCCAACGCTTTGCCCATGCATCCATATTGAATGTATGCATACGAAATAGTACATTCGACGCATCCCCGGATGCAACCGGCCCGCACGCGAAAGCGAAGCGAAGGAGAGGCCCCCGCATGAAGTCCCTCGGCACGCTCGACGAGCTTCCTCACGATTACGTCGCGGCACTCGCTGGCGCCAACCTCGTACCGCTCTGGCCCAGCCTGCGCGCGCTGCTCCCGCCGCAGGCGCCGCGCACCAGCACGCTGCCCACGCACTGGCGCTGGAGCGCCATCCGGCCCCTGCTGCTGCGCGCGGGCGAGCTCACACCGATGGAAAAGGCGGAGCGGCGCGTGCTTGTTCTCGCCAACCCCGGCCGCGGGCTCGACAACCTGCAGGCCTCGGCGACGATCTATCTCGGCATGCAGCTCGTCCTCCCCGGCGAGACCGCGCCCAGCCATCGGCACACGCCCAACGCCGCGCGCGTCGTCGTCGAGGGCGAAGGTGCGGTGACGCTGGTCGACGGCGAGCCGTGCGCGATGGAGCCGGGAGATCTGATCCTGACCCCCACCGGCCAATGGCACGAGCACCGGCATCAGGGCAAGGTGCCGGTCATCTGGCTCGACGTGCTCGACCTGCCGCTGATGGTCTCGCTCGACGTGTCGTACGCCGTCGAAGGAAGCGCGCAGGCGGCGCATTCGCCGTCATTCGTCTACGCCGCCGGCGGGCTGGCGCCGCTCGCGCACGGCCGTCGCGCTGCAGGCGCGTATCCGCTGCTGCGCTACGAGTGGCGGCGCACGCGTGACGCGCTGCAGGCGTACGCGGCCGCTTGCGCTCCGGGCGCGCCGATCCAGCTCGCCTACGTGAACCCGGAGACCGGTGCCGATTGCCTGAACACGCTCGCGTTCGCCGCGCTGCTGCTGCGGCCGGGCGAAGAAATCGCCCTGCCCCACGTCTCGGCCGCGCGCGTGTTCCATGCGGTCGAAGGCGGCGGCGACGCGCAGATAAACCAGACCGCAATGGCTTTCGAGCAGGCCGACACGTTCTGTGCGCCGGGGCTGGCGACCGTGCGGCTTGCGAACCGGTCGAGCCGTGCGCCGGCCTATCTCGTCATGGCCGACGAATCGCCGCTGCAGCGCAAGCTCGGCGTCTACGAGCAGCGTTGAGGCGAATTCGGCGATGAGCGCCCGTTCCGCCCGTCCGGCACCGGTGCTAGTCGTCGGTGGCGGCATCGGCGGCATGGCCGCCGCGCTGGCGTTGAGCCAATGTGGATTCGACGTCGAGATTTTCGAGCAATCGGCCGATATCGGCGAGATCGGCGCCGGCTTGCAGCTCGGCCCCAACGGCTTTGCAGCCATGGATGCGCTCGGCGTCGGCGGGCGCGCGCGCCGGCGGGCGGTGTACACCGACGAGCTCATCATGATGGACGCGATCGACGGCAGCGAAGTCGCTCGGGTGCCGCTCGGCGAGGCATTCCGGCGGCGGTTCAACAACCCGTACGCGGTCATCCATCGTGCCGACATCCACCAGTCGGTGTACGAGGAGGTCCAGCTCATGCCAGGCATTGATGTCCATACATCGGCACGCATCGCACGCGTCGACGTCGCCGCTGACGGCGTGCGCCTGGTCGACGTGGACGGCGGCGTGCATGAGGGTGCGGCAGTCGTGGGCTGCGACGGCGTGCACTCCGCCGTGCGGCATCGCCTGATCGGCGATGGGCACCGCGTCTCGGGGCATGTCGTCTATCGCGCGCTGGTCCCCCGCGCCGAGATGCCTGCCGACTTGCGCTGGAACGCCGCGTCGATCTGGGTCGGACCGAACTGCCATCTCGTCCATTACCCGTTGCGTGGCGGCGAGCAGTACAACATCGTGGTCACCTTTCACAGCCGGCAGCGGGAGCAATGGGGCGTGCGCGAAGGATCGCGCGACGAGGTCATGTCGTACTTCACCGAGATTTGCGACCGGCCGCGCCAGCTGCTCGACAAGCCGACGTCGTGGAAGCGCTGGTCGACCGCCGACCGCGATCCGGTCGACCGTTGGGGCCAAGGCCGGGCGACGCTGCTCGGCGACGCCGCGCATCCGATGCTGCAGTATCTGGCGCAAGGCGCGTGCATCGCGCTCGAGGATGCGGTGACGCTGCGCGAGGCGCTCCGCGCCTGCGATGGCGAGCTCGAGCCCGCCTTCCGGCTCTACGAATCCAAGCGCGTCGTGCGCGGCGCGCGCCTCATCATTGCGGCGCGAGAGATGGGTCGCCTCTACCATGCCAAAGGTGTCGAGCGGATGGTGCGCAACTCGCTGTGGGTCGGGCGCACGCCGGAACGCTACTACGACGCGCTCGAATGGCTGTACGGCTGGACGGCCGAGAAATGTCTCGCCTAGCCGCGCGGCAAAACTTCGTAACGGACGCCCGCAATGTCAGCCACGCTGACCCGTGCGTCAGCGACCTTGTCATCCACCACATGCCGGGCCATTTCATCCGCCGGCTGCAGCAGGTCGCCGTAAGGCTTTTCGTCGCCCGGGTCGGCCTCGACATGACGCCGGTGCAATTTGCGGCGCTCGCGGCCGCCGCGCAGCGGCCGCGCATCGACCAGGCGCGGCTTAGCGCCCTGATCGGCTACGATCGCGCGACGATCGGAGGCGTCATCGGCCGCCTCGAGTCCAGGGGCTGGCTCGCGCGGTCGGCGTCGAGCGTGGACCGGCGCGTCAAGCTCGTACGCATCACGCCGGCGGGAAGGAAGGCGCTGTCCCGGGCGCTGCCAGCAGTGAGCGCGTTGCAAGAGACGTTGATGGAATCGCTCGATGCCGCCGAACGCAAGCGCTTCGAGCGCCTTTGCCTCAAGATCCTCGCCCATCACTTGGGTTAGGCTACCGACTGAACTGCCCAACACTGAGCACCCCTATGACTCGACCTGATATCTTCGCGCTGACCGTTCCGGTAAACGCCAGCGACCACATGGTCGGACCAACGCATGCTGCCGTCACGCTCCTCGAGTATGGTGATTTCGAATGTCCGAATTGCAAGCAGGCTGCGCCGGCAGTAAAGCTACTGCTCCGGCACTTCGCAGGCCCGATACGATTCGTTTATCGCCATTTTCCGCTGGAGGAAGTTCACCCGCATGCGTTGGGCGCGGCGGAGACGGCCGAGGCCGCCGGCGGGCAAGGCAAGTTCTGGCCGATGCATGACGCCTTGTTCGAGAATCAGCCCCACTTGAAGTTGCCTCAATTACGCAGCTATGCAGAGCAGTTGCAACTCGATATGGCACGCTACACCGCCGAGATTTCCGACCACATTTATTTACAGCGGATTCGAGAACACATGCAGAGCGGACGCGAAAGCGGCGTTCGCGCTACGCCAGCCTTCTTTGTCCAAGGCAGGATCTGCGACGTCTCGTTCGGCATACGCGCGCTGTATGATGCAGTGGAAGCGGTGTTGCAAGCCGAACGGTAGTCCTCGCCTATCCTTCAGATGAAGTCCTCAGGACCTGTCGAGTCTGCCGGACCCACGGCGACTCTGCCGGCGCCTTCGGCGTGGAGTCCCTTGCAGAACAGGCTTTTTCGAAGCCTGTGGATCGCTACGATCGTCTCGAACGTCGGAACCTGGATGCAGGACGTCGGCGCCGGCTGGCTGATGACCTCGCTATCGTCTTCGCCTTCGATGGTGGCACTGGTCGAAGCCGCGGACAGCATCCCGATGATGCTGCTTGCATTGCCCGCCGGCGCGGTGGCAGACATCGTCGATCGTCGACGGTTGCTCATTGCCATTCAAGTCTATTTGCTGATCGTTGCCGGCATGCTCGGAATTCTGACTTTGCTGGACCTGACCACCGCGTGGGTGCTGCTCGGTTTCATCTTCGCGCTCGGCGTCGGCGGCGCGATGATGTTGCCCGCGTGGTCGGCGATCGTTCCGGATCTTGTTCGCACGGAAGAGTTGTCTTCGGCGGTCGCACTGAACAGCATCGCCATCAACGCATCGCGGGCGATCGGGCCGGCGATTGCCGGCGTTCTGGTAGCTGCGGTCGGCGTGTGGCTGGTTTTTATCCTGAATGCACTGTCGTATATCGGCATTCTTGCAGTGCTCCTACGGTGGCAGCGCGAACATCACAAAAGCACGCTGCCGGCCGAGCGGTTCTTTGGCGCTCTTCGCGTCGGGATGCGCTTTGTGATGCATACGCACGCGCTGCAGGTGGTGCTGATCCGTGGCGGTGCTTTTTTCGTTTTTGCCAGCGCGACCTGGTCACTGTTTCCGTTGATCGTGCGGCGCGAACTCGGGCGGGGACCGGAAATTTATGGCCTCCTGCTCACCTGCATCGGTATCGGCGCAGTCGCCGGAGCGATGCTCTTGCCGAGCGTGCGGGCGAAGATCTCGCGCGATGCGCTCGTCGCGGGCGCGAGCGTGCTCTACGCGATCGCCGCCCTTGCGCTGGCGCATGTGCAGAATGTCGCGCTGTTGGCGGTAGCGATGCTTACGACCGGCGTCGCATGGATTTCGATTCTTTCCGCACTGCAGGTCTCCGCGCAGATGACCTTGCCTCCGTGGGTTCGCGCCCGCGGCCTTGCTGCGTTCGTCGTCGTATTCATGGGCGGGATGGCGCTCGGCAGCATCCTGTGGGGACAGGTCGCGACACATATCGGCATTCCCGCCGCGCTGACGGCGGCAGCGGCCGGAATGGTGCTGGCTGTTGCGTTGACCTGGCGATTCAAGCTCGGACGCCATCAGGTGCTCGATTTCACCCCGTCGATGGATTGGCCGCTCCCGGTCCTCGCCGAAACGCCGGAACCCGATGTCCCCGTCATGGTAACCATCGTCTACCGGATCCAGCCCGCAAAGCGGGCCGAATTCGTGGCCGCGATGCAGGGCTTGCGTGAAATGCGCCGCCGTAACGGCGCCTATTTTTGGCAGCTCTTTCACGACTCGGAGGACCCTACGCGCTTCGTGGAGACCTTCATGGACGAATCCTGGATCGAGCACCTGCGCCAGCACGAGCGGGTAAGTGTCGCCGACCGGGAGATCCAGCGGCGCGCGAAGCAATTTATGATCGAAGGCGAATCGACGAAGTCCTCACATTGGCTCGCGGATCGCGAATTCTGACTGCCGGTTGAGAACGGGACCACATTAATTGTCTATTGCTTCGTTCCCATGCGATAAGGCGATCGTCGTCGCGGCACCGCACAAGGCGCCCTGCGCGAAAAACGCGGAGCCATGGATTCTTGCGGCGACGATTCTCGCCTCCAGCATGGCGTTCATCGACAGTACCGTCGTCAATGTCGCGTTGCCGGCGCTGCAGCGCTCGCTGGGCGCGACATTGGCCGACGGGCAATGGATCATCGAGGCCTATGAATTGATGCTCGCCGCGCTGTTGCTGGTCGGCGGGGCGGCGGGGGATCGCTTCGGCCGGCGTCGCGTGTTCGTCATCGGCGTCATCGTATTCGTCGTTGCATCGATTGCCTGCGGTCTGTCGGACCGTGTCGGCGTGCTCATTGTCGCCCGGGGGCTGCAGGGCATCGGCGGCGCGATGCTGGTTCCGGGCAGCCTGGCGCTGATCAGTGCCTCGTTCGACAAGGAACGGCGCGGCCGCGCCATCGGTACCTGGTCGGGATTTACCGCCATCACTACGGCGTTCGGCCCTGTATTGGGCGGCTTCCTCATCGACCATGGGTCGTGGCGCTACGCATTCTTTCTCAACGTTCCTCTGGCCCTGGCAGTGCTCGTATTGACCTTTCGTTACGTGCCGGAAAGCCGTGGCGAGTCGCAGGGAAATCGGATCGATTGGCCGGGTGCAGTCCTCGCCGCGATCAGTCTGGGCGGTATCGTTTTTGCGCTGATTGAAGCGCAGACCGCCGGGTGGGGCGATCGGGCCGTGCTGGTCTCGCTCGCGGTTGGCTTGTGCGCGCTGCCTGCCTTCGTCGCGGTCGAATTGCGCCACACGGCGCCGATGTTGCCATTGCGCCTGTTTCGTTCGCGTGACTTCGCCGGCGCGAACCTGCTGACGCTGCTGCTCTACGCGGCGCTCGCCGGAAGCCTTTTTTTTCTGCCGCTGAATCTGATCCAGGTGCAGGGATATTCGACGGCCGCGGCGGGAGCGGCTTTGCTGCCCTTCGTGCTTCTGATGTTCATCCTGTCGCGTTGGGCGGGCGGGCTGGTCGAGCGTTATGGCGCGAAGGTTCCGCTGGTCGTCGGCCCCGCGATCGCGGCGTGCGGCTTTGCACTATTTGCGGTACCCGGCGTCGGCGGCAACTACTGGATCACTTTTTTCCCGGCGACCGTGGTGCTGGGCTTCGGAATGACGTTGACCGTCGCGCCGCTGACCACGACGGTAATGCAAGCCGTGGCTCCGGACGTAGTCGGGGTTGCTTCCGGCATCAATAACGCGGTCTCCAGCGTGGCCGGGTTGCTGGCCATCGCGAGTCTGGGTCTCGTGATGTCCCACGCATTCAACGTCGAAGTTCGCGCCGGCCTTTCGGCGGCCAATCTTCCGGCAACGGTCGCCGAAGGGGTGGAGTCGCAGCGCGCCAAGCTGGCAGCAATCGCCCCGCCGCCGGCCGCGAGTCCGGACATGCGCGCTTCGATACAGGGAGCCGTGGCTTCCGCCTTTCTTTCGGGATTTCGCCGCGTCATGCTGATCGCCGC
>JBDTXW010000085.1:0-10739 GCA_040005975.1 Betaproteobacteria bacterium
CCACGCCGCCTCCAGTGTGTGCTTTGCGCCTGTCGACGCTTCCGCCCGGCAACGTGATCTTATAATTGATACAAGGTGTATGCCAAAAAGCCATTCGTTTCGAATTATGAAAGGCTTAATGCCTGGTAAAGTTGGATAAATCGCAGTCTAACGCTATGATGCAATGCACTATTATCGCCGATCAGCCAGCCCGATAGGCTGCATCCAAACAATTGATTGGCACACGGTATCTCTACTGCGTACCCTGTTTATGTTGCAACGCAACAATACTACTATTTATCGAGTCGAATAAAGCATGACGGCAAATACTTACGATAAACGCATCAGGGTCCTACCCGTGCGCACGCCGGTCGGCGTCGCGCTGCAGGGCGGCGGGTCGTGGGGCGCCTATACCTGGGGTGTCCTGGACGCCTTGCTCACGAGCCGCCGCGTGGCCATCGTGCAAGTAAGCGGAACGAGTGCCGGCGCGATCAATGGCGCGATCGTCGCGAGCGCACTGGCCAAGGGAACGCCCGCGCAGGCGCGTGAATCGCTGCGCGCCTTCTGGCTGGGCATCGCCGATCCGGCGTTTGCCGACGTCGTGCGCGCGTTGTGGGGACCGATGGGCCACCGCTTGCGCCATTCGGTCGGCGATTGGCTGCTGGCAGGCGGCGCGCTGTCACCCTACGCCGCCAATCCGCTGGGCTTGAATCCGTTGCGCAGCGCGATCGAAGCGCATGTCGATATCGATGCGATACGCAGCAAGCACTCGCCCGCGCTTTACGTGACCGTCACCAACGTCAAGACAGGGCTGCCGCGTGTCATTTCCAACGAAGCGATGTCGATCGACGCGCTGCTCGCGTCGGCGTGCCTGCCGGAATTGTTCCAGGCGGTCGAGCTCGACGGCGAAGCGTACTGGGACGGTGGCTACTGCGGCAATCCGACGCTCTGGCCGATGATCCACAGCGGCGCAGCACGCGACATCATCGTCGTGCAACTGGTCAGCGACCTGGCCGGCGATATACCGGTGGACGCGCGATCGATCCGCCGCCGCGTCGGCGAAATCGTGTTCAATTCGAGCCTCGTGGCGGAGATGCAGGCAATTGCCGCCATGCGGACCTTGGCCGCGCGCGGCAACGGTCCGTCCAGTGTTGTCGACCTGCGCCTGCACCGCATCGGGCCGCCGCGCGACGCATTGGCCGTCGAAGGATCGGCGAGCGAGCGCTCGCGCGCGTGGCTGCAGCGCCTGCACGAGGAGGGGCTCACCGCGGGCAGGCAGTTCATGTCGCGCCACGGAAGCGACCTTGGGGTCCGTGAAACGCTGGACGTCGCCAAAGTCTTTTCCGACGGACACAAGCCCAGGATGCGCGCGCCCTTGCAACAGGCATCCGCCGCCGTATCGTAGGAGTCGGAGCCCCTCCGGACCGCGGCCGCCCGAAGCGCGGTCAGCGGTTTGTCTTGCGCGGCGCGTTTTCCCACGCCGCCAGATCCGGCCGCTGCAAATGCCATTCGGTCGCCTGCTGAAATGCGCGGCCCGCCTGCACCAGCGTCGCTTCGGCGAACGGTGCGCCAAGCAGCTGCACGGCGACCGGCAGCCCATCCGCCGACATGCCGGCCGGCAGCGACAATGCGCAGATGCCGAGGTAATTGGCCACGCGCGTAAACGTGGCGAGCGGTGTCGCCACTTCGTCGACCTCCTCGATCGCCGTCGCGGTGATCGGCAAGGTCGGCGTCAGCAGGACGTCGCGGCCGCGCATCCATTCGGCAAAGGCGGCGGCGGCGCGTTTGCGCCGGGCAATCTCCTCGATGTAGTCGGCGGCGCTGATCGCTTTGCCACCGACGGTTCGTTTGCGCACCCAGGCATCGATCGGCAACTTCGGGTCCTCGATGTATTCGCGATGCAGCGCCCATGCCTCTGCGGCTATGATCCTGCCGTTTCGCACCATCAGGTCTTCGAAGTCGATCGGCACACGGACTTCGTCGACCAGCGCACCGTGTTCGCGCAGCACGGCGATCGCCTGCTGCAGCGCGCGCGCCACATCGGGCAGCGTATCGGGAGGTAGCTGCTCGGCCGGCAGCGCGGTGATGCGCAAGCGGCGTGCATCGGGGGCGCCGGCGAGCACGGCGGCGAGATCGAGCCGGGGTACGGCCAGCGTGGCCGCATCGCGCGCATCCGGGCCGGCCATCGCGACCGTCAGCAGCGCGGCGTCCTCGACCGTATGCGTAAGCGGCCCGAGTGAATCGAGCGTGGTCGCCAAGGGGACGACCCCGGCGAGGCTGATCGTCCCGTACGTCGGCTTCAACCCGGTCAGACCGCAAAGCGCCGCAGGTATTCGTATCGATCCGCCGGTATCCGAGCCTACCGCCGCAGGGGCCAGGCCGGCCGCGACGGCGACCGCGGAGCCGCTGCTCGAGCCACCGGCGACCCGGTGCCTGCTGCTGTCCCACGGATTCCAGGGTGCCCCCATCGGCTCGTTGCGGCCCCAACCGCCGAAAGCAAACTCCACCATGTGCGTCTTGCCGAGCGGAATCATGCCTGCGGCGAGCAGTCGTTCGACCGAGGTCGCGGTTTCGGTGGCTATGCGCCCCTGCCAGCTCTTCGAGCCGGCGGTCGTCACCCGGTCTTTGACATGCAGCAAATCCTTGAGCGCGATCGGCAGGCCATGCAGTGGGCCGCGCACCATGCCCGCCTTGCGCTCGAGGTCGGCTGCGCGCGCGCAGTCGAGCGCGGCGTCGCGATAGACCTCGATGAATGCGTGCAGGCGGCCATCGAGCGCCGTGATGCGATCGAGACAGGCGGTGACGATGTCATGCGACGAGGTCTCGCCGGCGCCGAGGCGGCGCGAAAGCTCGGTCAGCGGAAGGTAGGCGAGGTCGTTCGCGGTCATGCTGTCGCGCCTTCTCCGGGAAACGCGTAGTCAGCTTGAATCATAGCCGAGCAAGCCCGTTCAGCGTTTTGCAAGCCCGGCAGAACATTCGAGGCCAAGCCGTCCCTAGCGTTCCTGGGCTCGCTTCACCGCGATGCCGAAGCATGCGACCGACAGTATTGCCATCGCCAGCAGCGCCAGCAATCCTGCAACCGTCGCCGATTCCGCGACTGCGAACGGGGCGAAGACGAATGGGGCGATCGCGCGCGCAAACAGCGCCGGCGCGGCGAGGTTGCCGAGTATGCTGCCATACCCGGCGCGGCCGAACAATTCGGCCGGCACGGTGCCGCGCACGATCGTGACCACACCGTTGCTGCCGCCAAAAACTACGGCGAACAGCAGCGCGACCGCAAGCTGGCCGTCCAACGCGAGCAGCACGAGCACGGCAACGACCAGCAGCGAGAGCGCGGCAATGCCGACCGACCGCGACGCAAAGCGGCGGCCGATCGAGAATTCGAGCAGGCGACCGGTGACTTGCATCGGACCGAAGAACGAGCCGACCCATACCGCCGTTGCGAGGCTCAACCCCTTGCCCTGCAGAACGGTGATCAGGTGCACGGTCAGGACCGAAACGATAAAGCCGTTGAGCGCGAAAGCGATGGCCAGCCAGACGAACGCCGGACGACGCTTGCCGGCGGGCAGGATGCCGCGTCCTTCGGCCGCGCCCGCTTTGCCCTGCCCGGCTGCGCCGTTGCTCGCGGGAATGAAAAGAAGATGCAACGGCAAGCAAAGGAATAGCTCGAGGGCCGCGAAAATCAGCAGCGTATCGCGCCAGCCGAACCACTCGAGGCCCTTGAGCGATGCCGGCCAGAACGCGGTGCTCGCGAGGCCGCCCATCAGCGTCAGCGCAGTCAATGCCTTGCGATAGCTGGTGCCGGCATGCTGCGAGAGTGTCGCGAACGCGGCGTCGTACATCGTCATCGCCATCGCGATGCCGGCGACCGACCAGGCGAGGTAGAGGGCGAGCGTCGAATGAGCTTGCGCAATCAGGACGAGCGCGATCGCAGCGCAGGCCGATCCAGCGCTCATGACCACGCGACCGCCGTGGCGATCGATCGCGCGGCCAACGAACGGCGCCGCCAGCGCCGAGATAAGCAGCGCCAGCGAGTAGGCACCGAAGAGCACCGTCGCCGAGACGCCCAGCTCGACTCGCATGCTGGCGCCGAGAACGGCGATGGCGTAGTAGAGCGTGCCCCACGATACGATCTGCGTTATACCAAGCGCCGGCACCAGCCGCCAGGCGGTCGATCGAGTCATCGCCCAATGGTACCGTGAAGCGTCGTGCGCGGCAGCGGCCGGCAGCGGCCTTGACGTTTTCGATGCTGCCCCCATATCGGTTTTTCCAGGAGACCACGACCATGTTCACACGCACGCTGCAGCGCGTCATCGAAGCGGTTCCCACCTCCGACGGCGCCGGCGTCAAGCTCCAGCGCAGCCTCGGCCAGTCGAACTGGGCGCGCCTCGATCCGTTCCTGATGCTCGATCATTTTTCGACCGACAATCCCGCCGATTACATCGCGGGTTTTCCGGCGCATCCGCATCGCGGTTTCGAGACGGTGACCTACATGCTCGACGGGCACATGCGTCATCAGGACCACCTGGGCAACACCGGTGAGTTGAAGGCGGGCGGCGTGCAATGGATGAGCGCGGGGCGCGGCATCATCCATTCCGAAATGCCGCAGCAGGAAGCCGGCCGCATGCGCGGCTTTCAGCTCTGGATCAATCTTCCGGCCACGGAAAAGATGAAGCCTGCCGGCTACCGCGACATCCAGGCGACCGAGATCCCGGTGGTCGAGTTGTCCGGCGGCGGGTGCGTCAAGGTAATCGCGGGAACGCTCAATCTTGGTGGCAAGGTGACCCCGGGACCGATCCAGGGACTCTCGACCGATCCGCTGTACTTCGACGTCGCGCTTCCGGCCGGGGCGACGTTCCGCCACCCGCTGCCCGCCGGCTATCACGCCTTCGTCTACCCATTCGAGGGATCGGTCGGCGTCGGCGCGGGCGATGCGCGCCGCATTCTCGCGACGCATCATGCGGGCATCCTGTCGGACGGCGACGCGGTCGAGCTTACCGGCGGACCCGAAGGCGGCAGGGTCATCCTGCTGGCCGGACGGCCGCTGCTGGAACCGATCGTGCAATACGGACCGTTCGTGATGAATACACGGGAGGAAATCGAGCAGGCCGTTCGCGATTACCAGGGCGGAACGCTGACCGGCGCCGCGACGGCCAACGCCTGAGGCGACCGCTGGCCCTTTGCCTGCCGGCACGCAAAAAAAACCCCGCATCAACGGGGTTTTTTTATTACTGTTGGCGATCAGCCGTTGGGCTGGTGTTGTGCGATCGCCTTGTCGATCCACGCGTCGCGCTGCGAGTCGTTTTGCTCCTGCGCGCACTGCCGCAATGCCTGTCGGTAGTTTTTTTCCTCGGGCGAAACGGCCTCATGCTGGCCCGCCGCGGCCTTGCGCGCCTGGCGAGCCGGTGCGGACTGCGTCGGTTGCGTCGTGTTTTGGAGCGCTGCCGTCCCCTGGGAGCCGGCGTTCGGGTCGGCCGACATCTTGTCGGTTGGCTGCTCGGAGGGCTGCGCCGGCAGCGTCGTGGTCGTGCCCTTTTCCGCGGGCATGCGCGAGCCGTTGTCAGGCGCATACTGCGCGCCAGCGGCGCCGACCAACAAGGCCAGGCTCGCGCCCAGCAGCAATCGGTGAGTGTGTATGGTCATCGGAGTGCCTCCATCTACGTTGGCGTTTCCGCGCCGCTTCCGGTGCAGTTCCTCCCAATGCTTTGCCTCTCGAACTATGCGCCGAAGGCGCCGGTGGCAATATCGGACAGCTTCTGATTCCGACGTAGGAGACGCGGCGATCTGCGACACGAGTTGTTACGTAGGACGTGCACCTAGGCTGATCGCGCCGCAGTCCGAGCACGAAACAGACCCAGGCTGATGGCGGCGGCAGCGCTTCGGGACCACCATCAACCATGTCAGGTGTGCGAGGGCTGGCGAAGCCTCGGAACGGAGGCGATATGATTCGCGGATTGGGTCGAAGTCTGTTGCTGATCGCGGCGAGCGTGTTCGCTCTCGCCGCCGGCGCCGATGTCGCCGGCGCGCCGCCTGCCGCGAGCGCGACCGAGCCGTCGCAGGGATTCATCGTTGCCATGCCGCCGACCAGCAACGCAACCGCGGCCAACAAGGTCGCCGAGGAACCGCAGCGTCTGCCGCCGACCGAAGTGCGCGGCTATCGCGACGTGCGTGTCCCGTGCGATCCTCGCCAAGGTATGGGACAGGAAGCATGCCGCGAGCAGCTCGCGGCCAAGTATGCAGAAATGGACAGGCTGTGCCGCGTCGTTTCCGGCACCGAATTGCCGGTCTGCATCAAGAGCGCTTACGCCCCCGACTGAAATCCCTGCGGTTTGAGGCGTTCGCCCTCTCCGCGCGATCTCGCGCGGAGGTGGGTCACGGACGCCGAATAACTGATCGCAGCCCCGCGAAGAGCGTAAAGTCGAGTCTCTTGACAGGCTAACCAGCAAACAACATCCGTCATCGCCCGGCGCGAACATCGCGCCCGCACTCATATCGCTCGGCCCGCATGGCACCTCGTCGTGCGCGCTCGTTACCGGCGTCGATTGGGCGCTTCTCGCCCAACTCCGCGCCTTCTTCGCCAAGGCCGGCGCGTTCGTGTTCGGCAGCGGTCTAGCAATCGTTCCCTTTCTCTACGCCGGCGTCGTCCACGACCATCAGTGGCTGACCGAGCGCCAGTTCGTCGACGCCGTGGCCGTCGCGATGATCACGCCGGGGCCGGTGGTCATCACCGTGGGCTTCATCGGTTACCTGATCGCCGGCCTGGCCGGTGCGGTGGTCGCGGCGCTCGGCACCTTCCTGCCGTGCTATCTGTTCACAATCCTGCCGGCGCCGTATTTCAAGAAATATGGTAAGCGGCCGGCTTTGCTGGCGTTCGTGACGGGCGTGACCGCAGCTGCGATCGGCGCGATCACCGGAGCGGTCATCGTTCTGGCCGAGCGATCGATCGTCGACCTGACGACCGCGTCGATCGCGCTGACCACCGTCGGCCTGGTCTGGAAAGCGAAGAAATTGCCCGAGCCGGTGATCGTTGCGATTGCCGCAATCGTCGGGCTCGCCGTGTTTCCGGGCGCTCCGCTTCTTGCGCTGCATTGAGCGGCGGGCGATCTTGCAAGCAGGCGGAGATCGGCAGATGATTTATGTTGCTCGTTGCCGTCGTCGGATGAACTTTCGATTGCGCGAACTGCCTGTCGTCGGGAGGGCGTCATTCCAATCTGCGCAAGCATCCGACGCGGCCCTACCGAGGAGACCATCGATGAAACGCCTGTTTGCCGCGTCCTTGTTGACGCGCTACACGGTAAGCAAGATCAGCCCCCACATCCCGCCGGTCCCCGGGCGAAATTGATCCGGATGCTCAGGGCGAATACGCCGGCCGGACGGGCGCTGCTCGATGGACGGCCGGAGGGGCGGCGATTGCCTTGATGTCTCGAATCCTGCCCCGGAGCGTTCTCGCCGTCGAGCACGCCCACACCGTATATCGATTGTGGCGCCGGCACGCCGATGCCGAAACATTGCGGCAGTTCCAGGTGCGCAAGCTTCGCGTGCTGCTTGCGCATTGCCGTGCGCACGTCGCGACGTACCGCGAACACTGGCGGATGTCGGAGCTCGATCCGTCCGACGTCACGACGCCGCTGCATATCGAGGCTTTGCCGACGATCGGAAAGGATGACCTGCGCAACCGGCCGCTGGCCGATACGCTCGTCGACGGTGCCGACTCGCGAAGCCTTGTGCGGCACATGACCAGCGGCTCGTCCGGCAAGCCATTCACGGTCTTCCGCTCGCCGCGCGAAGAGCATCTGTTGAACCTGTTTCGCGTGCGCGCGTCGGCGGACGCGGGCTTGCGAACCTTCGATCGCGTCGCGCGCTTCAGCCAACTTCCTCTTGACGATGTGCGACGCGGCTGGCCCGGCATGATCCGGCAGGCGCTCGGCATCCATCGCGAGCAACAACTGGACGGCTTGGCGCCGACACAGGAGCTTATCGAAAAACTGGCGCGGCAGCGGCCTGATGTTCTGTACGGCTATCCATCGACGCTGGGCCATCTGGCGGCCTGGATGCAGGAATGGGAACCACACCGGATACGGCCGCGGCTCGTTCTTTGCGGCGGAGAAGTCCTCGACGCAGTGGCGCGGCGCAAGATCGAGGATGCGTTCTCGGCGCCGATCGTCGATTTTTACGGCGCGCACGAATTCAACCTGCTCGCGTCGCAGTGCCCAGAAGGCGATGCCTATCATGTCTGTGACGACAATGTCCTGGTGGAGATCGTCGACGAAGACGGCCGCGGAGTTCGACCAGGAGACACCGGCGAGGTCGTCGCGACGGCACTGCATTCGTACACGATGCCGTTCGTTCGCTACCGTACCGGCGATCTCGCCGTCCGCGGCCCGGATGCGTGTCATTGTGGACAACCGTTTTCGATGCTCGGTTCGATCCAGGGTCGGACTGCCGATTATCTGAGCCTTCCGGGAGGGCGGCGCGTTCATCCGTACGCAATCACCGGTCATCTTGCCGAAAGGGAAGCGCAATGGGTCGCGCAGCATCAGATCGTGCAGACCGAGATCGGGCGCGTCCAGTTGAACATCCAGCCGGTCCGGATTCCGCGATCGGAAGACCTCGAACGCCTGCGCAGCTTCGGCGCCGGTGTCCTCGGAGCCGACGTGCAGTTCGATCTGACGCTGGTCGACCGCTTTCCGCCGCACCCGAGCGGCAAGTTCCGGCCATATGTCTCGCTGATCCGGGACGCTGCTAATTGAACGCGAGCTTTAGGCTTTCAGGTTTTCCTTGAAGAACGCGATCGTACGCGACCATGCGAGCTTGGCGGCGGCCTCGTCATAACGCGGTGTCGTGTCGTTATGGAAGCCGTGATTCGTGCCCGGGTACATGTACATCTGATATCTGACGTTATTCGCCTTCAGCGCCGCTTCGAACGCGGGCCAACCGGCGTTGAGGCGCTCGTCGAGACCAGCATAGTGGATCAGCAGTGGCGCCTTGATTTTCGCAGTGTCGGCGGCGCTGGGCTGCCCTCCGTAAAAAGGCACCGCTGCGGCGAGGTCAGCCATCTGCACCGCCAGTGTGTTGACCAGCGTTCCGCCAATGCAAAAGCCGACCGCGCCGATCTTTCCCGTGCATTCCGGACGCGACTTGAGAAACCCGGCGGCGGCAAACATGTCTTCGTTCCGCTTTTTCGGGTCGAGTTGGTCGAACAGCTGCGCCGCTTTTTCATCGTCGCCGGCAAAGCCGCCCAGCGGCGTCAGCGCATCGGGCGCGAACGCCACGAAATTCTCGACCGCGAGTCGGCGCGCGACGTCCTCGGTATACGGGTTGAGGCCGCGATTCTCGTGGAAGACGACGACGCCGGGCAACTTGCCGGCGGGGCTGGCCGGGCGAGCAAAATATCCGCGCATCGTGCCCGAACCCTGCGGCGACGGATAGCTCAGGTACTCGGTCTTGATCCGGGGATCGTCCTTGGCGATTTGCTGTGCCCACGCATAGTTGGGCGTGAGACTTTCCAGCATGACCGCGGCGCTAAAGCCGCCAACCGCATACCTTGTCGCACGGTCCAGGAACTCACGCCGGCTGATGATGCCGTGGATGTAACCGTCGAAAAGCTTCAGAACTTCGGGCGGGAAATCGGTTGCCTTTTTACGGTCCATCGCAGTTCCTCATGGCGGAAAAGGTGTCCCTTTGTCGGGACTGGCGGGGTGATGCTGAAGAGCTCGTCGGCCGAAGCGGCGCAATGACGCGAGCAATGCGCATGCCAACCGGCACTGCGCATGCATTCTAACGGCTTAGCGCGGCACAGCCGCAGCCTCGACGCCGGGGCGGAGGTAATTCGTTCCCGTTTGCCATGGCGCATTTGTAATTCGTGCCGTTCGTCAGCCCGTCCATGCGGCCAGTCGGCGAAACGCGTGGATCTTTTCGTTGCGATCGATTTTGGCGCCATTCAGCGCCTGATGCATGACTTCGATTGTCTTGTCGTAGGTTTGCCGGTCGACGGGGTAAGGCGTCCCATCCTTCCCTCCATGCGCAAAGGAATACCGTGCAGGATCGCTCTGGCTGGCCCGCGCACCGTAAATGAGCTCCGACGTGAGCGCGAGCGCGCGGAGCGTCTTGGCGCCGACCCCTTCGATCGATAGCAGCGACTCGAAGTCGGCGGGTGCACTTTCGTAGGTTCGCAACAGCATTTTGGCAAGATATTTCGGATTGATGTCGCGCTGCGCCACTTCGTGTCGCCGCGGCATGTCGAGCCTCGGCAGATGGCCGAGCGCCTCGAGCGTCACCTCAGGCTTTTGTGCGGCGAGTATCGCGGAGGCCGCTCGCACTTCGGCGCTTTCCGTGGCGACGAGGTTCAATGTCGGCGCGATCGTGTCGCAGCAGATCGCCGCGTGCGGCTCGTTGACGTAATCATGTACGTTGTCGGAAAGCCAGTGGTAGCGGCGAGCCATCGACGTTTCGTCACTCATCCCTTGCTGCACGATGCACCATTGTCCTTTTTCGGTGAATACGAACGAATGGTGATAGAGCTGATAGCCGTCCTGCACGGCCGAGTTGTCGACCTTGGCTGAAATACGGCTGGCATAGACCAGGGGCTCGGGATCGCGTCCGAGCTGTTCGCACGCGGCGGTGATTTCCGCAGGCGTCTTGCGCGATGTGGCTCCCTTGCCACCGGCGACGAATATCCCGAGCTCGGTGCCGACGTCACGCAAGCCTTCCTTCAGCGCACCGCAAACGGTCGTCGTCAGGCCGCTCGAATGCCAGTCGAA
>JBDTXW010000086.1:0-10651 GCA_040005975.1 Betaproteobacteria bacterium
GGTCGATCAACGGCAGCGGCAATCCCGGCCTCGCCTCCGGCGGCAGCGGTGACGTGCTTGCCGGCATGCTCGGCGCGCTGCTTGCGCAGGGCGTCGCGCTCGATGCCGCCCTGCCCATTGCGGTTTGCGTGCACGGCGCCGCCGCCGATGCCCTGGTCGCACAAGGCGTCGGACCGCTGGGTCTCACCGCCTCGGAACTGGCTCCGGTCGCGCGGCGATTGCTCAACGACGCCGGCCGCGCGCGAGCTTAAGCCTCGTCCGATCCGCAGCTACGGCAGCAGGATCGTCGAACCCGTAGTCTTGCGCGACTCGAGATCGCGATGCGCCTGTGCGGCGTCCTTAAGCGCATAGGTCTGGCGCGCCTCGTTGTTGAGTTTGCCGGCCAGGACCAGCGAGAACATCTCCTCGCACATTGCCAGCACCGCGGCGCGGCTTGCCGTGTACGTCGCCAGCGTCGGCCGCGTCGCGTAAAGCGAGCCCTTTTGCGCCAGCAGAAGAATGTCGAACGCGGGGATGGCTCCGGAAGCGTTGCCGAAACTCACGAACATGCCACGCGGCAACAGGCAGTCGAGCGACCCCGGGAACGTGTCCTTGCCGACGCCGTCGTAGACGACCGGCACGCCTTTGCCGCCGGTGATCTGCTTGACTCGCTCGACGAAATTCTCGCGCGTGTAGTCGATGGTGTGAGCGCAGCCGTTCGCCTTCGCCAGCGCTGCCTTTTCGTCGGAGCCGACGGTGCCGATCATCGTCACACCGAGCACACGCGCCCATTGGGAGGCGATCAGGCCGATGCCACCTGCCGCGGCGTGAAAAAGAATCGTCTCGCCGCCCTTGAGCGGAAACGTCTGCCGGAACAGGTATTGCACGGTGAGGCCCTTGAGCATCAAGGTCGCGGCGACCCTGTCGGAAACGCCTTCCGGCAGCTTGACCAGGCGGTCGGCCGGCATCACGCGCACCTCGGAGTACGCGCCGAGCGGTCCGCCGCTGTAGGCGACGCGATCGCCGGGCTTGAGATCGGCGACCCCGGGCCCAACGGCTTCGACGACGCCCGCCCCCTCGGTCCCGAGGCCGGACGGCAGCGCCAGCTTGTACAGGCCGCTACGGTGATAGGTGTCGATGTAGTTCACCCCGATCGCCGTATGGCGTACCCGGGCTTCGCCCGCACCGGGTTCGCCGACTTCGACGCTTTCCCACTGCAACACTTCGGGGCCGCCGTTGCGGTGAAAGCGAATCGCGTTGGGCATTGCCTGTCCTCGTGAGCTGAAAAGCGTTTGAGTTTACCGTACGAGCGCGGTCTTCGCGTCGTCAAGCCCGCGGTCAACGATCGCCTTCGATCGCGCCGAACTCCGCCGAAGAGCGCGCATGGAAGATGCTGACCCGTTCCTTTGCCAGCATCGACAGAAACGCTTCCGCTTCGGCGTCGGTCACGATGAATTCGACCTGTACGGTCATATCCGCGACAAGCTCGAAAAAATGCTCCTCGTGCAGGATACCGTGGCGGCCAAATCCGGCGATGGCGCGAAACGCGGATCCCCCGTGTATGCCCATTTTCTTGGCCTGCTCGAGCAACCATTCGAACAGCGCAACATGATGGTGGATACGGTTCTCATGCACGTAGAAACGCAATATCGTCCCTTTCATACGCAACCCCCTGTGCACTACGGTGCCACGCGATTCCGCGTACGCCATATCCAACGGCGAGTCAGGCACTCGCTCATGCCGGCGCGGCCCACGCGTACAGAGTGCGGACGACCAGCATGCCGAGGATCGTCAGCAGCAGCGACCCGACGACGTGGCTCGCGATCGCGATCACCCCCCACAGATACTCTCTGCGCAACAGCAGAGTGACGATTTCGCCGGAGAACGTCGAGAACGTCGTCAGCCCGCCCAGAAAGCCGGTCGTGATCAGCAAGCGTGCTTCGGGAAGGAGCATCGCGTGCCGCGTAAGCACCTCCATCGCGAAGCCCATCAGCAGGCCGCCGACCAAGTTGGCCGCGAGCGTGCCGAGCGGCAGCGACGGGAAAACCGGATTCAGCAGGATGCCCAGCCACCAGCGCAGCCATGCACCGATGGCGGCGCCCCCGCCGACCGCAAGAATTCCGACCCAAGGCATGCAGAGTCCCTTCTAGAGACGGAGCCGGGACGCTGCAAGCTTTCTAGGCGCGCAGCGTGGCCAGCAGGCGCTGCGGTTGCAGCAGCAGGTCGAAAGCATCGTGAGGTCGGAGCATCTTCGGCCCGGCGCCTTAGCGAATGAACTGGTCGACGAACGCAGCGCCGAGTCCCGTCGCCGCGTAGTGCGCGCGGCACATTTCGATCTTGCTGAACACGTCTTCGTATCCGGTCTGGCGGCCGGATTCGTCCAGATAGATCATCGCGCCGGCGATGTTGAAGAACGTAATCATTTCGGCACAATCATCGGGAACGACCAAGGTGTGCGTCTCGCCGGGCGGTTCGTACACGAAACTGCCTTCGTCGGCCACCCATGGGTGCTCGAGATAGCGCCAGCGACCCTTGATCACGTAACCGACGACGAGCATCGGATGGCGATGACGCGACAGGACGCCCGATCGCCGCACGCGCAGCAGGTTGCACCAGCCGCCATTGACGGTGTTGAGCAGAAGCGGCCGGAACCAGACCTCCGGTGCCTGCGGTACCCAGACCCGCTCGTCGTCGGGAATCGCCGCGACCGCCAGCTCGGCGACGATGCCGGTCGCCGGCAGAATCGCCGCTGCGCTCACTGCGCCTTTTTCACCGCGGCGGCCAGCTCGGCAACTTCGCTGTCGACGTCGAGGTCCTTCGGAAACGGCCGTCCGGCGCGGCGATACCAGTAGCGAGCATTGCCGAGGTCGCCCTCGACAATGTGCACTATGCCGTGCGCCCAGCAACCGAGTTTGGTTTCATCCTGCTGCGCAATCGCATGCGCCTTGTCCCACTCGCCCTTTTTCAGGTGTCGAATCGCCGTGCCTAGCTGCATGACTATCCCCCTTGCCCCTTCTGTCCGGGCCCCGCGCGGCGATGGCAGCTCGCGTCACCGGGGACTCCGACGAACGGGTGCTTGTGCCCCATATCATACTCACGCCACCAGATAGCCGCCATCGACGGGCAGAACGACGCCGGTGATGAAGGCAGCGGCAGGCGAGCACAGGAACGCCGCGACGGCCGCGACCTCGGGCGGCTCCCCCCACCGCCCGAGCGGCGTGCGCGCACGAACCGCCGCATCTTTCTGCGGGTCGTCGCGCACCGGCCGCGTCATCGCCGTATTGATCCAGCCCGGCGCGATCGCGTTGACTCGAACCCCCTCGGGCGCATAGGCCGCCGCGAGCGACTTGGTCAATTGCGCGACACCGCCTTTGCTGGCCGTGTAACCCGGAGCATGCGCGCCGCCGAAGAACGAATACATGGACGCGGTATTGACGATGCATCCTGCTGTTTTCGCCAGCAGCGGTCGCGCCGCGGCCGCAAGACGCATCGTGCCGGTGAGATTGACGTCGACGACCTCGGCAAAGACGGCAGGATCGTGCTCGGCGGCGCGACGGATGATGCCAGCGCAATTGATCAGTATGTCCAGGCGCGGAAACGCGGCGACGCATGCCGCGACCGCGGCGCCATCGCGCACGTCCAGCCCGAAAGCGCGCTCGGCCGTGAAACCCGTCACGCCGCGCGCTGCGTCGGCCTCCGCGTCGGAGGCGCCGGTGACGGTGACGCGGGCGCCGAGCTCGGCGAGCAACGCGGCGATCGCCGCCCCGATGCCGCTGGTGCCACCCGAGACCAGCGCGATCCTGTCCGCGAAGAGTCCGCCGCGGAAGGTCTCGACGCTCATCGGCTTGTCGTCGCCAGCACTGCAGCCACGACGGCGTGCCGCGGCAGCGGCGCTACAGCGCCATAGCCAGTCGTCGCCAGCGCCGCCGCGGCGTTGGCATAACGCCCGGCGGTGAACGGCGTATCTCCGGCGACGAGCCGTGCCGCGAATGCCCCGTCAAAACAGTCGCCCGCCCCGGTGGCATCGATCGCGTTCACGCGGATGCCGGCGATGTGCTCGCGTGCCCCGCCGGTGGAAATCCAGACGCCTTCGCTGCCCATCTTCAGCGCGACGACCGGCGCGCCGTGGCCGTGGCACCAGTCGAGAATCGCTTCCGGCTGATTCTGGCCGGAAAGCTCAGCGGCCTCGTCGAAGCTCGGCAGAAACCAGTCGCACAGCGCCATCGTGGCCACGATCACCGCCCGCGCGCGCGAAAGCGGCCAAAGCTTCGGGCGCAGGTTGCAATCGTACGAGATCCGCGAGCCGGCGTCGCGCGCCGCGTCGATCGCCGCGAATACCGTGTCGCAGGCGGTGGCGCTGATCGCCTGGCTGATGCCCGATACGTGCAGCACCTTCGACGAGCGAATGACCGGCAGCGGCAGATCGGATGGACGAATGCGGCTCGCCGCGGATCCGGCCCGCAGGTAGCTGAACTCGTGGCCGCCGGCGCGGTGGGTGACAAAGTAGATGCCGGTGTTGGCGTCGGCATCGATCGCTACGCCGCTTGCATCGACACCCTCGCGCTGCCACAGCTCAAGGAACTTGCGCCCGAACGCATCTGCGCCCAAGCGCGTGACATAGGCGGTCGCGGCACCGAGCCGCGCCGCGGCAATGACGCAATTCGACGTATCGCCGCCGAAGCCCTGCAGGTACTGATCGCTTTCGCTATGCGTCTGGTTGAATTCGAGCAGTGGTTCGCCCAGCGCGACAAGGTCGAAGTGCGCGCCGCTCATCGCGCGCGCTGCAGCGCCTGGAAGCCGGCGGCGTACGCTGCGGCTGCAGCGCGTATGGTGTCGGCGGAAGCCCCGGGCTTGTAGAGGTTCGAGCCGGTGCCGAAGCCGTCGGCCCCTGCGACCCAGTACGGTGCCATGTTGTCAGGACGGATGCCGCCGACGGGGAACACCAGTGCATCCCGCGGCAGCACGGCGCGCCAGGCCTTCAGTACCGCCGGTGACAACTGCTCGGCCGGAAACATCTTGAGCCCGTCAGCACCGGCGTCCAGCGCGGCAAAGGCTTCGGTCGGCGTCGCTACGCCGGGAAGACAGATCAGGCCACGTCGCTTGGCTTCGCGGACGATCGCGACATCGCCGTGCGGCATCACGATCAGGCGCCCGCCGGCGTCCGCGACTCGCGCGACGTCGGAGAGCTTGACGACGGTCCCTGCGCCGGTGAGGCAGCGCTCGCCGTATTCGGAGGCGAGCCGCGCAATGCTTTCGAACGGGTCGGGCGAATTCAGTGGCACCTCGAGAATGCGAAAGCCATGCTCGGTGAGCGCCGAGCCGACGGCGTCGATCTCGGAACGCGTGATGCCACGCAGCACGGCCACCAGCGGCAACGGCGTCAGATAATCGCGCAAACCAGTCATCGTCATTCTACGAGTCCCGCGTGCCGCGCGATGCGCCACAGCCCGCGCGCCGCGGCATCTTCCGCACCGATGTCGGCATCGATTTCCGCGATCGCCAGCGCCATTCGATAGCTCCGCACCAGCGCCGGCGCGCCGACCAGCGTCAGCCGCGTCGCGACGAGGCGCATCCGCTGCAGCCACTGGCGCGCCGCCGCGATCTCGGCGCCGAGCAGCAAGCCGGAAAGGTAATCGCTCACGCCCGCAGGCGCAAGCGCATCGGTCAGCGCCAGTGTGCGCGCGCTGAACAGGTCGTGGGTGATCGCCGCACCGGCGCGCAAACTGTGCCGCACGCCGCGCGCGAGCGCTGCGTCGTCGCTGCCGGGCGCTGATAACCGCCCGAGAATGCTGTGCTCGATCAGCAACGCGTAAAGCTCGCCGGTCATGAACGTTGAAAACGCCTCGATACCCTCGGCGCCGATGACGGCCCACTTACTGTGCGTGCCGGGGAGCAGCACGACTTGCCGCGCGGACACCGCGTCGTCGACCGCGCCGAGAATCTGCGTCTCCTCGCCCCGCATCACGTCGGCAATGCCATGGTCATCATGGCAAATCAGTCCCGGTACGATAGCAAGCGCTGTGTTCGGAACCGGCGTCAGCCGCGCCGCTATTGCGCCAAAATCCGCAGGACAAGCGAAATAGGGTGCCTCGACCCAACCCTGGCGACTGCCGATCATGCCGCAGGCGAGCAAGGGTACGTCGGCACTGAGCTCGTCGCCGCATAGGCTCTTTAGCGCCTGCGCGAATTCGCCGCTGGCCACCCGTTGCACGCCCAGTGGCGCGCTCCGCGCTTCGCGGATTCGACCCTCGCGATCCATCGCATAGGCGCGCGCCGTGGTCGTGCCCCAATCGATGGCGAGCAAGGCGATATCCTGCATGGCGGGAGGTTTGAAACGGGCGCAGATGTGCGCCCTGGCTTACCAGCGGGCTGCGGCCTCGTCGTCGCTGGCGCGCGCCTCGACCCAGCGCTCGCCGTCCGGTGTCAGTTCCTTTTTCCAGAACGGCGCTTGCGTCTTCAGGTAATCGATGATGAATTCGCACGCGGCAAAGGCGTCGCCGCGATGTGCGCTGGAGATCGCGACCAGCACGATCTGCTCCGTTGGCGCGAGCTCGCCGACGCGGTGGATGACGACGGCATCATGAATCGACCAGCGCCGCCTGGCCTCGTCGACGATACCGGTCAGCGCCTTTTCGGTCATGCCCGGGTAATGCTCGAGCGTCAGCGTGCGAACGGTCGACGCATTGTTTTCATCGCGCACTATGCCGATGAACGAAGCCACGGCGCCGACGCGAGCGTCGCTGCCGCGCAGCAGCGCAATTTCGCGCGCGACATCGAAGTCCTCGGTTTGCACGCGAACGCCCACCGGGCCTAGCCTCCGGTGACCGGCGGGAAAATCGCGATTTCGTCGCCGGTGTGCACCGGCGTGTCGGCTTGCGCCACGTCGTGGTTGACCGCGACGCGGACCGCCCTCCCGGGCGCGAGCTCGGACGACCACGCGCCGCCGCGGCTGCGCAACCACGCAAGGAGCGCACCGACATCGGCGACGTCGCCGGGCAGCGCGACCCGTTCGCCGGGCAGGCCGAGGCGCTCGCGCAAGCGGGCAAGATAGACGAGTTGAACCATGGTGGAATCTTAGCGCATCGGCGCGGCGGTGAATGCCACGCCGCCCCGGGACCACCGGAGGGGGTTTGACCGGGGACTAGAAGCGGTACTGAACGCCGATCGTCACCTGATCGGTGTCGGGGAGCACGCCGACGCTGCTCGACTCACCGGCGAATCGGCTGAATCGCGAATACTCGACGCGCAGTCCCAGCGCTTGACTCAGGACGTAACGCAAGCCGACGCCGTAATTGACGCCGTCGCGGATCCGCCGCGGATCCCCCGGCACCAGCGAGGCGCCGCTGAACAGCGGGCGCGAGTCGCTTTGCGCGTAACCCAGACGGCCATAGAGTGAAAAGCTGCGCAGGAACTCCCAGCTGGTATAGACGTCGGCGTTCCAGGCCCGCCCCGAGGTGTCGACCAACCCGAGGCCCACGCCCGCCGGCCGGTCGGAGCCCGATTTGAGCGCGTACTGGTCGCGGCTATTGAAAGCAGCCTCGACGGTAATATCGCTCTTCCAGCGATAACCGCCGAAAAGCAGTGTCTGCTGGGTCGCGTCCTCGCCGGCTGGAGCCACGAAGCGGTTCCACACCAGCGCCGGGCCGCCCAGCGTCAGGCCGGCCGCATCCGCGCCGCCCTGGCGCAGCGAGACCCCGCCATAGAAGCCGTCCTGGGCGTGCAGCGGCAGCGCCGTCCCGGCGCCGATCAGGGCGGCGATCGAAAGTAGAAGTAGCTGTTTTTTCATGTTTTTTTGTATCGCTGTCCCGCTGCCATACCGGCTTGGTCCACTGGGATGTCCACAGCTTCAACTTACCCGCGGGTCGACCTCCTGTCAATTTCGAAAGCCGCTGTCGCCCAAACCCGGGCCGGCACTGTTGCACGCCCGCCAAAGGGCCCCGCGGCGGGTCGCGCCCGGCCTCGCTTGGCTGCCTGGTTCGACGCCCGGGCTACGCGTCTAGTTCCGGGCGGCCGGGGCCGGCAGCCGGCAAGCGGCGATAAAGGCGGCGATCGCGGCTACGTCGCCCAGATCGAAGCGCGGTAGCGTTGTCGCCAGCGCGGTATCGGCAGCGATCGCCACGATATGTGGATCGTCTGGGTGCAGCAGCGGCTTGCCAATGCTCGCCCGGTAGACCTCGAGCTTCGGGATCGCGGCTGCCTTGAAGCCTTCGACGAGCACCAGATCGCAGGGTGACAGCCGCTGCACCGCCTGCGCGAGAGAGAGTTCCGCTGCGCCGCGCAACTCGTGTATCTGCGCCCAACGCACCGCCGAGGAGACCAGCACTTCCTGACACCCGGCGGCGCGGTGCCGGAACGAGTCCTTGCCCGGTTGGTCGACGTCGAATTCGTGGTGCGCATGCTTGATCAGCGAAACGGTGAAGCCGAGCGAACCCAGGCGCGGGATCAACTGCTCGATCAGCGTCGTCTTGCCGCTGCCGGACCAGCCGGCGAATCCGAATACCTGCATTGCCCTTCCCGATTTCCTTGCAGCGCTGTTTTGTACTGGAGTTCGTTCGCGTGAGCAAGGATTATTCCCACGGCGCCGCGACCACGCCGACGTCGGCGGCAAGCGCCGGATGCACGACGGCGCCGTCCCAGACCTGCAGCCCGGCGCGCAAGCGCGCATCGATGCGCAGTGCAGCCGACACGCCGCGATCGGCAAGCAGGCGTATGCAGGGCAGCGTTGCCTGCGCCAACGCCAAGGTCGCTGTGCGCGCGACCAACGCCGGCATGTTCGGCACGCCGTAGTGCACGACGCCTTCTTCGACGAATGTCGGCGCCGAGATCGAGGTCATGCGCGATGTCTCGGCGATGCCTCCCTGGTCGATGCCCACGTCGATGAACACCGAGCCGCCGCGCATTGCCTGCAGCATCGCACGCGATACCAGCTTCGGCGACAGCCGGCCCGGCTCGAGCACTGCGCCGATCAGCACGTCGGCCTGGCGAATCGCCGCGGTGAGGGATGGGGTTTCGCATTGCGCCGTCCGCAGCCGTTCGCCGGCGTAGGCTTCGCAGCGCGTGCGCAACACGGCGAGCCGGACCTGGGTGCGGGCGAATACGGTCACGTCCGCGCCCAGCGCGAGCGCCAACTGCGCCGCTTCGCTGCCGACGTTGCCGGCGCCAACGATGACGACGCGTGCTGGTGCGGCAGCGTCGACACCAGGCAGCAGCACACCGGCGCCGCCGTTATCGTTCATCAGCAGCGATGCCGCGATCAGCGGCGCCAGTCGGCCGGCGATGCGGGACATCGGCGCAAGCAACGGCAGCCCGCCACGTCCATCGCTTACGGTTTCATAACCGATGACGCCTATGCGCGCCGCGAGCACGGCATCGAGCAGCGCGCGGTCGCGCCCGAGCTGCGCGAAGCCGAGCACCGTCGTCTCTGGCTTAAGTAACGCGACCTCGTCCTTCTGGAGCTCCTTGACCTTGACGACCAGCGGGCAACCGAAAATGGCCGAGGCGTCTGCGGCAATGCTTGCACCGGCCGCGACATAGTCCGCGTCGCTGAAGCCGACGTGCTCACCCGCACCGCGCTCGATGGCGACCGAGTGGCCGGCGGCGACCAGTGTCTGCGCGCCGTCCGGCGTGAGGGCCACGCGGCGTTCGCCGTCCTTGCGCTCCCGCGGAACGCCAATGCGCACCGTTGTCGACCCGTCAGTGTAGGTTGCGGCTCAGGACCGCATTGATGAATTCGCCCTTGGCGTCGGTATAGTCGTTCGGGCTGTCGACTCCCGACTGGAGAATCGCGCGCTTTTTTGCCTGGTAGGCATCGCGCAGTGCCGGATCGGCGCGAAGGACGTCGCGAAAACGATAAAGCGATTGCGCTTCGTCGGAGTCCGCCGCGACCACATGCATGTGCAAGCGATAGACCTGGCCTCGATGCTCGATCGCACCGACCCGCATCGGCCGATCGTCGGGGAAAGGGTGGCCGGTACGCTGCGGCTGAAAACCCAGCGCATCGATCGTGTCGCGCATGGCCGCGAGCCTGCCCTCGGGATAAAGCGCGACGAGATCGATGATGCCCTTGCCGGCGCAACCGGGGATCGCCGTGCTGCCGATGTGGTCGATACGCGCCCAGGGTGCCGCGGCTCCGACCAGCTCGATCACGCGCCCGGCGACGTTGGGTGCGCTAACGTCGTATTCGACGTAGACAGGCGGGAGAATCGCGTACGGCAGTATCGGCGACATCGGGCGCTCGGCTGCTGTTCCTGCAACGATTGTAACCTTTATAATCACCTTGTCTCTGCCGCGATTCGCGGCCGGCGCGCCGATGCGCGGCCGCGGGCGTCAGTCACGAAAACTCATCGATGACCAATCTATTCGCGGTGGCGCCATTCGCCGGCACAGTGGCCGAGGCCATCGAGAACATCATTTCCAGCGTTCCGGCGGCGCGCGAGTCGGCAAGCAGCCACCCGGGCAGCGCGGCACGCAAGCTCGCGCGCAAGTCCGCGACGCGGGCCGCGGCGCTCTCGGGGGCGCTTGCGCTCCCGCCTGGGATATTCGGGATGTTGACTGTGCTGCCCGACCTGGTCGCTATCTGGCGCATCCAGGCGCAGATGGTCGCCGATATCGCGGGGCTGTACGGCAGGGAAGTCGAGTTGACCCGGGCGCACATGGTGTATTGCCTTTTCCG
>JBDTXW010000087.1:0-10580 GCA_040005975.1 Betaproteobacteria bacterium
GTGCCGATCGTGTCGCCCAGCGAAACCTCGTAGCAGCCCATCGCGCGCAGCGCAGCCGCCACTTCGCGCACCGCGGACGGCGCGATCTCGCCTTCGTAGGGACAGTCGAGTACGCAGGAAATGTAGCCCCGCACGCGAACGCCTTTCGCCTCGGCGGCGGCGGCGACCGGACGCGCGCGGTCCAGGCTTTCGGCGATCGAGCAATTGATGTTCTTTTGCGAAAACGTTTCCGACGCGGCGACGAATACCGCAACTTCGTCGGCGCCCGCGGCGAGCGCGGCGTCGAAGCCCTTGATGTTTGGCGTCAGCACCGGATAACGCACGCCGGGCTTGCGCCGGATCGCCGCCATCACCTGCGCGTTGTCGGCCATCTGCGGCACCCATTTGGGCGAGACAAAGCTGGTCGCCTCGATCGCCGGCAGACCCGCGTCGGTCAGGCGATCGATCAGCCCGACCTTGACCTCGGTCGGCACATGCGCCTTTTCGTTCTGCAAGCCATCGCGCGGCGCCACGTCGACGATGCGTACGCGCCGCGGCAGTTGGCTTCGGGTCGCCGGCTCGGTCATCGGATGGTCTTAGTAATCGCGCTCGCGGTCGACGATGCCGGTGATCGGCAATCCCGCCTCGAGCCCGGCTATTTTGGCGGCGATCTGCGCCACCGACTCTTCGACCAGCGTGACCGCCGACACGTGCGGCGTAACGCTGATCCGCGGATGATGCCAGAAAGCATGCGCAGGCGGTAAAGGCTCGTCGCGGAAGACATCGAGCGTCGCGCTACCGAGCCTGCCCTCGTCGAGCAGCGCGAGGAGATCGGCGTCGACGATCAGTGCGCCGCGCGCGACGTTGATGACATGCGCGCCGACGGGCAGGCACGACAGCGCGCGGCGATCGAGCAGGCCGCGGGTCTCGCGCGTCAGCGGCAGCAGGCAGACCAGCACCCGGCAACGGGCAAGAAACGAATCGAGCTCCGCGCGCCCAGCGTAGCTGTCGATGCCGGTGACGCTCTTTCGCGTCCTGCTCCAGCCGGCAAGGGGAAAGCCGAATGGCTGAAGCGCCGCGGCAACGGCGGTCCCCAAAACGCCGATGCCGAGTATGCCGACGCCGAAGGTGCGCTTGTCCTGCCGCGCGAGCGCGCGCCAGGTTCCCGCGCGCTGCGCCTCGGCATAGGTGTCGAACTCGCGGTACTGGCGAAGCACCGCGTGGACGACGTATTCGCCCATTTGCTCCGCCATGCCGGCGTCCTCGACTCGCACGATCGGCACGCCGGCCGGCACGCTTTCGATTCCGGACAGGGTATCGATGCCGGCGCCCAGATTGAATATCGCCTTGACCGACCCCAGCTCGCGCAGCAGACGCGGCGGCGGCTTCCACAGCAGTGCGTAGTCGATGTTCTGCAGCGACGCCGCCGGCGTCGCGTCGTCCGGCAGATGCGGCCACGACTGCAGGCGTGCCGCCGGGAACGCGCGCGACAGCGCGGCGAGCCATTCCGGGCCGTTGTCGGCCGCGCTGTAAAAAAGCAGGTTCAAGCGCCGGGGGGTTGTTCTTCGACGTCGATCAGGTCCGCGCCCTCGGGCACCTGGTCTCCCCGGCCATAGTGAATCGCACTGACGATACCCGAGGTCGGCGCGACGATCGTGTGCTCCATTTTCATCGCTTCGATAACGAGCAGCGGCGCGCCCAGGGCCACCGCGTCGCCCGGCTTGACCAGAACCGCGACGATCGCGCCCGACATCGGCGCAGTGAGATGGCCACCCGCTCGCGGCTCGTCGCCTCCATGTGCCAACGGGTCGACGAGACGGAGCCGATGCTCTTCGCTTCCGCAGAACACATGGCGCTCATCGCCCAGCGGCACGACCTGTGCGGGCCAATGCACGCCGTCGATCGCGATCGAGAGATCGTCACCGGTGCCGGTCATCGACGCGCGCATCGATTTGCCGAGTGCCAAGACGATCCACGCCTCGCCCGCGGCACGCGCGCTGACCGCAAATTCGTCGTCCTGAAAGGCATAGGCCAGCGCGATGTCGTGCTGGTCGCTGTTTAGCCACCAGCCTTCGATCGCGTGCCACGGTGAATAAGGGTCGGGCGACGATGCTGCCACTTTGGCCGCGCGCTCGCGCAGGCGCGAAATCTCAGCCAGTGCCGCGACAGCCAGCGTCGTCGCCGACGGCGGCCGTGGCGGCGGAAACAGATCCGCGTGATGTCGTGCGATAAGTCCGGTATCAAGCCGTCCTTTCGCAAACGCCGGGTGCGCGATCAAGCGCTGCAAAAAGGCGACGTTGGTCGCAACGCCAACGACGCGATACTGTGCCAGCGCCCCGGCGAGGCGGCGCAGCGCTTCGGGCCGATCGGCGCCGCAGACGATCAGCTTGGCGAGCATCGGGTCGTAGAAACGGCTGATCTCGTCTCCACTCTTCACGCCGCTGTCGATGCGTACGTGTTGCGACAGCGGCGGTGAACCCAGGTGGACGATGCGTCCCGTCGACGGCAGGAATCCGCGGTCCGGGTCCTCGGCGTAGATCCGGGCCTCGATCGCGTGGCCGTCGATCACGACCTCCGCCTGCCCGCGCGGCAGCGGCTCGCCGGCGGCGACTCGCAATTGCCATTCGACCAGATCGAGCCCGGTGATCATCTCAGTGACCGGATGCTCGACCTGCAGCCGGGTGTTCATTTCCATGAAGTAGAACGCCCCGGCCCCCGTCGTTTCCGCAATGAACTCGACGGTGCCGGCGCCGACGTAGCCGATCGCCTTCGCCGCTGCGACCGCGGCAGCGCCCATGTCGGCGCGCCGTCCTGCGCTCATCCCCGGTGCCGGCGCCTCCTCGACGACCTTCTGGTGCCGCCGCTGCACCGAGCAGTCGCGCTCGAACAGGTGTATGCACGCGCCGTGCGTGTCGGCGAATACCTGCATTTCGATATGCCGGGGCTCGGACAGGTATTTCTCGAGCAACACCGTTTCGTCGCCGAAGCTCGCCTTGGCCTCGCGCCGCGCCGAGCCCAACGCGGCGGCGAAATCCTCAGGTCGCACGACGACGCGCATGCCTTTGCCGCCGCCGCCGGCCGACGCCTTGATCAGCACCGGATAGCCGATGCCATCAGCCTCTCGCAGGAGCAGCGCGTCGTCCTGATCGGCGCCGTGATAGCCGGGAACGAGCGCGACACCGGCGCCGCCCATGATCGTCTTGGCTGCAACTTTCGAGCCCATCGCGCGTATTGCGGCGGGCGGCGGGCCGATGAAAACCAGCCCGGCCGCCGCGGCAGCGGCGGCGAACTCGGCGTTCTCCGAAAGAAAGCCATAGCCTGGATGGATCGCCTGCGCCCCCGCCTGTGTCGCGATCGCGATTATCCTGTCGCCGCGCAAGTAGCTCTCGCGCGGCGGCGCCGGCCCGAGGCGGTAGGCCTCATCACAGACCTCGACATGCAGCGCGCCGGCGTCGGCGTCGGAATAGACGGCAACGGTGCCAATGCCCATGCGTCGCGCGGTGCGCGCGACCCGGCAGGCGATCTCACCGCGATTGGCGATCAGTATCTTGGTAAACATCGAGCGAGCAGCTTCGCGACTCTTTAGGCGCCGGGCCGGCCGGCGGCGGTGTCGAACCAGCGCTGCATCTTCTGGATCATCGCGCGGAGCGTGCGCACGAGCCTCGGCAGCATCCAGATCGCCAACGCGATCAGCAATGCAAGCACGATGAAAAAGGCGATCGGATGCGCCAGCGCGAGGTAGATCAGCACGCCGACCAGCATGTCCTCGGCAAACGATGCGGCCCAGTTCGAAAAGGGCTCGGGCGAGGTATTGATCACCATGCGCGCGCCGGCCTTGGTGAAGTGGCTGCCGGCAGCCAGCGTCCCGCCGAGAATCGCGGCAGTCAGCGTCCACGCCGGGGGCGAATCGCCGAACACGCTTGCCGCGAGCGCGGCGCCGGCGGGGATGCGCACGAACGTGTGGACTAAGTCCCAGACCGAGTCGAAGCCGGGAACCTTGTCGGCGAAGAATTCGGCCACCACCATGATTCCCGAGGCAGCGAGCACCATCGGGTGCGACAGGATGCGCAAATGCTCAGGCACCTCGTACCACCCGGCAAAACCGACGGCGCCGGTGATGAACAGCACCGCGTAGAGCCGGATGCCGCTCGCCCAGCCGAGGGCCGCGGCCAGCGCGACCAGTTGCCAGGTATCGAAGTGGTCCATCGTCTTGGCCTCTGGCTATTCGCCGCGCGGCACCCACGACGCCTTGCGCTTGGCGAGGAATGCGGCGACGCCTTCCCTGGCTTCGGGCGAGGCGCGCACCCGTGCGATGCGACGCGCGGTATCGGCGATCAATCGCGCATCCGCCGGGCGCCGTGCCACCGCGCGGATCAGGTCCTTGCATTCGGCTTGTGCAGCCGGGCCGGTTATCAGGAGCGCGCCGAGGATGTCGTTGATCCTCGCGTCGAGGTCGGATGCCGCCGCCACCTCGTGCAGCAAGCCCAGCCGATGGGCTTCATCGGCGCCGAAGCGCTCGCCGGTCAGAAAGTAGCGCCGCGCCGCACGCGCGCCGATCGCCTCGACCACGTACGGACCTATCGTCGCGGGAATCAGTCCCAGGCGTGCCTCCGACAGCGCGAACGTCGCCTCGGGTGTGCCGAGCGCGACGTCGCAGCATGCGACCAGGCCGACGCCGCCGCCGTATGCGGCGCCATGGACGCGCGCAATCGTCGGCTTGGACATCCGGTTGAGCGTCAGCAGCATCCGCGCCAAGGCGTTGGCGTCGGCGAGGTTCTGCGCCCGCGAGTACGTCGCCATTTCGCGCATCCAGTTGAGATCGGCACCGGCGCAAAAACTCTTGCCCGCCCCGGCCAGCACCACCGCGCGTACGCTCGGATCGCGGTCGAGGCGGCGCAGTGCGGCGGTGAGCTCTTCGATCAGCTTCTGATCGAAGGCGTTGTGTACCTCGGGCCGGTTCAGCGTGACGACGGCGATCGCCGGACGCAGCTCCACTTCGATGCGCGTCAGCGCGGGCGCGGGCGTGCGTCGGCGCGTGCTTCCCTTGTTGCCGGCTGCGCTGAGCTTGCTCGGCACCCGGCTTACATCCTGAAGACGCCGAACCGGGTCGGCTCGACGGGGCGGTTGTGCGCCGCAGAAATCGCCAGCGCAAGCACCCGACGCGTATCCGCCGGATCGATGACGCCGTCGTCCCACAGACGAGCGCTCGCGTAATACGGGTGACCTTCGCGCTCGTACTGCTCGCGCAACGGCGTCTTGAATGCCGCCTCCTCGTCGGCGCTCCAGGCGCCTCCCTTGGCTTCGATCGCGTCGCGCCGTATCGTCGCCAGCACCGTCGCTGCCTGCTCGCCGCCCATCACCGAAATTCGCGCGTTCGGCCACATCCACAGGAAGCGCGGATTGAACGCGCGGCCGCACATGCCGTAATTGCCGGCGCCGTAGCTGCCGCCGATGATCACGGTGAATTTGGGCACGCTGGTGCACGAGACGGCGGTCACCATCTTGGCGCCATCGCTGGCGATGCCGCCGGCTTCGTATTTCCGGCCGACCATGAAGCCGGTGATGTTCTGCAGGAAGACCAGCGGCGTGCGGCGCTGGCTGCACAATTCGATGAAGTGAGCGCCTTTGAGCGCGGATTCGGAGTACAGCACGCCGTTGTTAGCGACGATTCCTACCAGGTAGCCGGACAGGCGCGCGAACCCGGTGACCAGTGTCGTGCCGTAGCGCGCCTTGAACTCGTCGAACTCGCTGCCGTCGACGATTCGGGCGATCACCTCATGGACGTCATATGGTTTCTTTATGTCGGCATTGATGATTCCGTAGAGTTCGTCGGCGGCATGGTTCGGCTCGCGTGACGGCATCAGGTCGGGCGGCGCCGGCTTGACCCTGTTTAGGTTGCCAACGATGCGGCGCGCGATGGCGAGCGCGTGGGCATCGTTTTGCGCGAAATGATCGGCCACGCCGGAGATCCGCGTATGGACGTCGGCGCCGCCCAGCTCTTCGGCGCTGACGATCTCGCCGGTCGCCGCCTTGACCAGCGGCGGCCCGGCCAGAAAGATCGTGCCCTGCTCGCGCACAATGATCGATTCGTCCGACATCGCCGGGACGTAAGCGCCGCCGGCCGTGCACGAGCCCATGACGACCGCGATCTGCGGGATGCCTTCCGCCGACATCGTCGCCTGGTTGAAGAAAATGCGGCCGAAATGATCGCGGTCCGGAAAAACGTCGGTCTGGTTCGGCAGGTTGGCGCCGCCTGAGTCGACGAGGTAAATGCAGGGCAATCGGTTCTCGCGGGCGATGTCCTGCGCACGCAAATGCTTCTTGACCGTCATCGGGTAATAGGTTCCCCCTTTGACCGTCGCGTCGTTGCAGACGATCACGCATTCGCGCCCAGACACGCGGCCGACGCCGGTGATGATGCCGGCCGCGGCGATATTGTCGTCGTACATGCCGTACGCCGCGAGCTGCGAAAGCTCGAGAAACGGCGAGCCTGGATCGAGCAGGGCGCCGACCCGCTCGCGCGGCAGCAGCTTGCCCCGGCCCGTATGACGGCTCTTCGCCACGTCGCCGCCACCCTGTTCGATCGCGTGCACCTTGCTCTTCAGGTCGGCGACCAGCGACGCGAGCGCCTCGCGGTTGGCGATGAATAAGGCGTCGCGAGAGTCGAGCCGAGTCTCGATCACGGGCATCGTGCGTTCACCTCACCATCCTCCGGTCGCCAGCCAGCGGTCGGCCTGCTCGAGCCGGTCCATTCCCCAGAACGGCTCGCCATCGACGATGACAAACGGCGAGCCGAACACGCCTGCGGCGATTGCCTCGTCGTTCTCCTGCCTCAATGCGTCCTTGATCGCCGGGTCGTCGATTGCCGCGCGCGCGAGGGCCGTGTTGACACCGGATTGCGCGGCGATCGCGGCGGCACGGTCCGGGTTGGAGATGTCGACATCATCGACGAAAAAAGCGCGATAAAGCGCATGCAGCGCGACGACCGCCCGCGCCGGCTCTGTGCGTCGCAGCCAGAGCACGATGCGCGCCGGCGCCTGCGTGGATATCGGAAAGACCGAAGGCATTCGGAAAGCTACGCCGTGAAACCGGGCGCTGCGCGCAAAGTCGCGCTTCGAATAGTCGCCCTTGAGCGGCACTTGCGTCAGCGGCGCGGCACCGGTCTGCTTGAAAACGACACCGAGCAGGATAGGATGCCATGCGATACCTCGGCCATGGCGCGCGGCGAGCGCTTCGATTTTCTCCGAAGCGAGAAAACCGTAGGGCGAAGAGAAGTCGAAATAGAAATCGATGGCGGCAGGCATGGGGCCCCGTTCAATCAGCCGATGAGTGCGCGCGCGATCACCAGGCGCTGGATATCGCTGGTGCCCTCGTAGATCTGGCACACTCGCACGTCGCGATAGATGCGCTCGACCGGGAAGTCGGTCACATACCCGTAGCCGCCGTGGATCTGGATCGCGTCCGAGCATACGCGCTCGGCCATTTCCGACGCAAACAGCTTGGCCATCGACGCCTCCTTGAGGCACGGCTGTCCTGCGTCGCGAAGGCTCGCCGCGTGCCACGTAAGTTGTCGGGCGGCCTCGATCTGCGTGCCCATGTCGGCGAGGCGGAAGCTGACCGCCTGATGTTCGACGATCGGCTTGCCGAAGCTCGTCCGTTCGCGCGCATAGGCCAGCGCCGCATCGAACGCGGCGCGGGCCATGCCGACGGCCTGCGCGGCGATACCGATGCGCCCCGCCTCCAGATTGGCGAGCGCGATTCGGTAGCCCTCGCCTTCGCGGCCGAGCCGGTTGGCCGCTGGGACACGGCAATCGCTGAGCACGATTTGCGCGGTGTCCGACGCGCGCTGCCCAAGCTTGTCCTCGATGCGCGTCGCCTCGTAGCCCGGCAGCTCGGTATCGACAATGAACGCCGACATGCCTTTCTTCCCGGCGGCCCTGTCGGTGAGCGCGAACACGAGCGCGACGTCGGCATTCTTGCCCGAGGTGATGAATTGCTTGGTGCCATTGAGCAGATAGTGGCCGCCGTCGTCGCCGCCGACCAACTCGGCCCGCGTCGCGATCGCCGCCGCGTCCGAGCCGGTATGCGGTTCGGTCAGGCAGAAGCAGCCGATCTTGGCGCCGCTCGCCAGCGGCTTCAAATAGCGGTCTTTCTGGTCCGCAGTGCCGAAAGCGAATATCGGCCCGCAGACGACCGAGTTCTGCACGCTGATGATCGTCGACGTCGCTCCGTCACCGGCGGCGATTTCCTCCAACGCCACCGCAAGCGACACGTAGTCCAGCCCGGCGCCGCCAAACGATTCGGGGACGACGATGCCACAGGCGCCCAACGCCGCCAGCTCGCGCAGCGCCTCGCGCGGAAACGCATGCTCGCGGTCCCATGCCGCCGCAAAAGGCGCAAGCCGCTGCTGTGCGAAGCCGCGCATGGTGTCGCGCACCATCTGCTGGGATTCGCTGAGCAGCATCGGTGGAGAGGCCTATCGTCGCGAATCGAAGGCGAGGCGCACCGCGATGCCGGCCAGCACGACGCCGAGCACCCAGCGTTGCACGGCCGACCAGATCGGGCGCCGGGCGAGCCAGCCGGTGATCGCGCCCGCGGCGAGGACGAAGACCAGGTCGCTGGCGACGTTGATCACGATCTGCAGCAGGCCGAGGAGGAGCCCTTGCAGGAATACGCTGCCGCGCGTGGCGTCGATAAACTGCGGAAAAAGCGCCAGGTAGAACGTCGCCACCTTCGGATTCAACACGCTGGTTACGAGGCCCATGCGGAAGAGCCTCCCGGGCGCGTCCTGCGGCAACGCCCGCGGGGCGAAGACGCCGCGGCCTCCGGGCCGCAGCGCGTCCCAGGCGAGCCACAGCAGATAGGTGGCGCCGGCGTAGCGCACCGCATCGTAGAGCGGCGGCACCGTCAAAAAAATCGCCGACAGCCCGAGTGCGGCCGCGAAGACATGGAAGACGAAGCCGAGCGAGGTACCGGCGAGCGATACGATACCGGCGCGGCGGCCCTGGCAGAGCGTGCGCGAGACCAGATAAAGCAGATTCGGTCCAGGCGTCAGCGCGAGCAGCGCGCTGGCCAGCGCGAACAGCGCCAGATTCTGCGGCGTCGGCATCAGTCGCTTTCCATTCGATTGCGGCAGGCGACGCCGACGTCTGAGCCGCCGCGGGCGTACGGTGCGAGCGGCGTCAAATCACGGCCTCGTAGCCCAACTCGCGCAGCAGCGGCCCGGCACCGCTTTCGACCTGGCGCCGCTCGGCATCGGTCATTTCACGCCGCCACGCTTCGACCCGCTCGGCCATCGGCGGGCGGGCGAGATTGAGATGGATGCGCGTTCGCTCGTCGCGCGCGATCATCCTGCCGTCGGCGTGCGCCCGGCCCTGCAGTCTGGCGAGCCGCACCGCGCCTCGCGCACTGGAATCCAGCATTGCCGGCTCGTAGGGCAGCGACAGGTAGCCACACAGCCGCTTGAGCTCCGCTTCCGGGCGAAGCACCAGGTCTTCGAAGCGAATTTCCTGATAGTGCCGCAACCCGGGCGCCGTCCGCCGGCCGACTTCGACATTCTGCCGCCAGTACTGACCGAGCACCGCGTAATCCTGGGTCGGCGCGAACCAGGTCTTGCGCCAGGACATCGCGGTATCGCGTGGATCGCGTATCACGTGGATGAAATGCGCCTCGGGAAGTAAGGCCTGGATATGCTCCATCGTGAAGACGTAGCCGGGAGTCTTGTCGCCGGTGCGGGATTTGCGCTGGCCTTCGCCATACAGCGCGTAGAACAGCCTCGTTCCTGCTGCAATGGTGAACGACGGAATAGCATGCAGCCTGCGCCAGAAGAGCTCCTTGTCGAGGCCGAAGTCCGACCAGTTCGAAATCGTCATTCGGTCAGCAGTGACGATTTCGAAAAAACGGCGCTTGAGCGACTCCGGATCACCGGCGAGCCCCATCACATTGGGCAGAAACGAGGTTTCCGGCGGAATTGCCAGTTGCGAATGGGCATCGAGCATCACCGCCAGCAGAGACGTGCCGGAACGCGGGCACCCGACGATCACCGGGAATGGAGCGCGCACGGCACGCGACTTTGTGGCCCGCGCCGGACGAGCGCCGATATGCAAGGTGACGCGCGGCGACTCGAAAACGAGCTTGTGGGCCATCGCCTGCCTTCAGGCGAGTTCGATCGCGAGTGCCGTCGCTTCGCCGCCGCCGATGCAAAGGCTCGCCATTCCCCGCTTCTTGCCGAACTTGCGCAGCGCGCCCAGCAGCGTGACCACGATGCGCGCCCCCGATGCCCCGATCGGGTGCCCCAGCGCGCAGGCGCCGCCATGGATATTGACCTTGTCCGCCGGCAGCCCGTGCTCCTGCATCGCCGCCATCGTGACCACCGCGAACGCTTCGTTGATCTCGTAGAGGTCGACGTCTTCGGGCTTCCAGCCGACTTTCGCATAGAGCTTGCGCATCGCGCCGACCGGCGCGGTCGTGAACCATCCCGGCTCCTGCGCATGCGTCGCATGGCCGAGGATTACCGCGAGCGGTGTGAGGCCCTTGCGCTCGGCAAGCGAGCGGCGCATCAGCACCAGCGCCGCGGCGCCGTCCGAAATCGAGCTCGAGTT
>JBDTXW010000088.1:0-10537 GCA_040005975.1 Betaproteobacteria bacterium
CCGTCGGCAATTTCCGTATCAACATCTTCCGGCAGCGCGGGACGATCTCGATGGTCATCCGCTATGTGCGAAGCCGCGTGCCCCCGTTCGAGGCGCTCAAGCTGCCGTCGGTGCTGCTGAACCTCGTGATGGAAAAGCGCGGCCTCGTGCTGATCGCCGGCGCCACCGGCTCCGGCAAGTCGACGACGCTGGCGGCGATGATCGACTACCGCAACACCAACAGCACCGGTCATATCCTGACGCTCGAGGAACCGATCGAATACTTGTTCGAGCACAAGCAGTCGATCGTCAACCAGCGCGAGATCGGCATTGACACGCAGGGGTACCACCGGGCGCTGCCGAATGCCCTGCGCGAAGCGCCGGACCTGATCATGATCGGCGAAGTGCGCGACCGCGAAACGATGCAGCACGCGCTGCTGCACACGCTGACCGGTCACCTGTGCCTGTCGACGCTGCACGCGAACAACAGCTACCACGCGCTGTCGCGGATCATCAACATGTTCCCCTACGACGCGCGTTCCGGCCTGCTGTCCGACCTGTCGATCGGGCTCCGCGCGATCATCTCCCAGCGGCTGGTGCGCAACAAGGAGGGTGAGCAGCAGCCCGCGGTCGAGATCCTGCTCAACACCTCGTTGATCGCCGAACTCATCAAGAACGGCGAGATCACGCAGATGAAGGAGGCGATGGAGCAAAGCCTCTATCCGGGATCGCAGACGTTCGAGCAGGCACTGTGCCGCCTTTATCTGGACGGCGTCGTGTCGTACGACGAGGCGCTGAGCGCGGCAGATTCGCCGACCAATCTGGCGTGGCTGGTCAATCAGAACTCGCCCACCACCGCGCGCGTCGACACCGGAAGCGAAGAGGAAGGGTCGGACAACGCCCTGTCCCGCGATTTCGTCAAGCTGGAAATCGACCCGGAATTTCTCAACCGCCCCTAGTGACGAGCAGGCGATAAGCGTGGCGACGAGTTCGTCCAACGCGCCGACGCTTGATCTGGCGCGTGAACTGATTGCGCGCCGTTCGCAGACGCCCGACGACGCCGGCTGTCAGGAAATTCTCGCCGCCCGCCTCGCGCGTTGCGGCTTCCGCCGCGAAGACGTCGTCGGCAACGGTGTGAGTAATCTGTGGGCGCGGCGTGGCGATGCCCATCCGATCGTCTGTTTCGCGGGCCACACCGACGTCGTGCCGACTGGACCACTCGACGGCTGGGATTCCGCTCCGTTCGTTCCGACATTGCGCGATGGCCACCTGTACGGCCGCGGCGCAGCGGACATGAAGTCGTCGCTGGCGGCGTTCGTCGTCGCGATCGAGCAGTTCATTGGCGCACAGCCGGACCATTCCGGCTCGATCGCGCTGCTGATCACCTCGGACGAGGAAGGCCCGGCCCTCGATGGGACGGTAAGGGTCGTCGAGCGGCTGCGCGGCCGCGGCGAGACGCTGGATTACTGCATCGTAGGCGAGCCCTCGTCGGTCGAGCGCCTGGGCGACATGATCAAGAATGGCCGTCGCGGAACGCTGTCGGGCAAGCTGACCGTGCGCGGCGTGCAAGGTCATGTCGCCTATCCGCACCTAGCACGAAATCCGATCCATCTCGTCGCGCCGGTGATCGCCGAGCTGGCGGCGGCGCGCTGGGACGAAGGCGACGAGTACTTTCCGCCGACGAGCTGGCAGGTGTCGAACATTCACGCCGGCACCGGCGCGACCAACGTCATACCCGGCACGCTCGAGCTCGACTTCAATTTCCGCTACGCACCGCAAAACTCACGCGAGGATCTCGAGCGCGCCTTCGCCGCCATCCTGGCGAAGCACGGCATCGACCACGACATTCGCTGGACCGGCTGGGGCAAACCCTACCTGACGGCCCGCGGCCGCCTGGTCGACGTCGCTGGAGCAGCCATCGCCCAGGTTTGCGGCATCGCGCCCGAGCTCTCCTGCACCGGCGGTACGTCCGACGGGCGCTTCATCGCCGATATCTGCCGCGAGGTCGTCGAGCTCGGCCCGATCAACGCGTCGATCCACAAGCTCAACGAGCGCATCGCGCTCGCCGATCTCGAGCCATTGGCGGCGATCTACCGTGGCATACTCGAGCGTTTGCTGACCTGAAGGCCAGCGTCGCCCCGATCGCCGATGAGCACAGTTATGCAGGAGCTGGAGACCGTTCGTGACTGGCTGCGCTACGCCGTGTCGCGCTTCAACGCCGCCCACGTTTTTTTCGGCCACGGCCTGGCGGACGCTTATGAGGAAGCGGCGTACCTGGTGCTGCATACGCTGTCGCTGCCGTCCGATCGGATCGAAACGTTCCTGGACAGCCGCGTGACGCAAGCCGAACGCGCGCAGCTGCTGCAGGTCATCGATCGCCGCGTCGACGAGCGCGTGCCCGCCGCGTACCTGACGCACGAAGCATGGCTCGGCGGCTTCCGCTTCTACGTCGACGAGCGCGTCATCATCCCCCGCTCGTTCATCGCCGAGCTGTTGCCCGACGGCCTGGCGCCCTGGATTCCCGACGCCGGTACGGTCCAGAGCACACTCGATCTCTGCACCGGATCCGGCTGCCTGGCGGTGCTGCTCGCGCATCACTATCCGAACGCCGACGTCGATGCTACCGACATTTCTCCGGACGCATTGACCGTCGCGCAGCGCAACGTCGCCGACCACGGTCTGCAGGATCGTATCAACCTGATCCGCTCCGACCTGTTGTCGAACCTGACCGAAAAGACCTACGACCTTATTATCTGCAATCCGCCGTATGTCACGGCGATGGCGATGGAGGAATTGCCTGCCGAATACCGGCACGAACCCGGTATCGCTCTGGCCGGCGGCGATGACGGCCTCGATGCAGTCCGGATCGTGCTCGCCAAGGCGCCGCAGTTTCTCGCGCCCGATGGCTTGCTGGTCGTCGAGATCGGCCACAACCGGGCCGCCGCGGAAAAGGCGTTTCCGCGCCTGCCTTTCACATGGCTCGACGCCGGCGACAGCGAGGACAGCGTGTTGATGCTGAGGCGCGAAGAGCTCGTCGCTCTCAGCTGATCGCTATATCCCGAAGAACTGCCGGATTTTCTGTACGAGGTCGGAAGCGCGTGAACCGGTCGCCCGGGCGCGTGCCTCGGCTGAAAGCGAGGCGAGCGTCGCATCGTTGGCGGCCTGCCTCGCGGCCAGGGTTTGCGACAGGCTTTCCGCCAGCTCGGGCCGCGCCTTGAGGATCGCCTCGAAGCCCGGCTTGTCGAGCCGATAGCAAAGCACCTCGCCTTCGGCGACGACGGTCGCCGTCCGCGCCTGGCCGGTCAGCAGCCCCATTTCGCCGAAATAACCGGGCGCGGAAAGCGTTGCGAGCCGCTGTCGCGGCGATTCGGCCGGTTGCGCTCCAGCGCGAAAGATGCCGACCTGACCGCGCGCCAGGATGTACAGCGATTCGGCCGGCTCGCCTTCGCGCGTTACGATATCGCCGGTCACGAACGGCGCCGGTTTGAGCTCGGCTGACAGCGCCTTGCGTTCCGGGTCGGTCAGCGGACGAAACAACTCCAGGGATACCAGCAGCGCGATCCGGTCTTCGCGCTCGCGCAGCGCCACTTCGGCGCGGACATCGCTCGCCGGATTCCAGAAGATTTCGGCACGCGTGATCGGCACGTCCATGCCTTCGCGCGACAGGGCCGCGAACGCATGCAGCCGGATGGTCGAATCGGTCAGGACATCCAGGCTGAGATCGGTAAGCCAATAGAGGATCGAGTACTTGATCGAGCTCGCGTCGAAACTGGCGCAGGTGCACAGCGGCGCCGGTGCGCGCGCGACGTTGGGCATGTCGGCGCGGGCGAGCGCCGTCTCGATGACGTCGATCACCCGGCTCGGCGGCCACTCGTAACCGACGTTGATCTCGACCGGCCGCCGCCAGGGGATGCGCAGGTCGCCGCGGCGCGCCAGCACGTGCACGTGGTTCTTGACCAGGGAAGAGTTCGGGATGATCAGTGTTTCGCCGCTGTTGGTCGCGAGCGACGTGTATCGCCAGCGTATGCCGACGACCTGGCCCATCGCGCCTTCGACCCGCACCCAGTCTCCGATGCGATAGGTGTTGTCCAGCTGCAGCGCCAGTCCGCCCCAGAGGTTGGCCAGCGTTTCGCGCAGCGATAGCGCGATGCCGCCGGTAAGGATCGCTGAAGTCGTGACGATGCTGGTCAGGTTCACGCCCATCGCGTCCATCCGGTAGATGGCGTAGACGACCAGCGATAACGCGAACAGGACGTCGCCCAGGATGCGCGGCAAGGTCATTCGTGCCAGCAGGCCCTGGAACACGAACACCAGCAGGATACGGATAAAGCCGATCATGGCGATGGCGAGAAACGCCTCGCGTAGCGCGGTGCCGGCGGTCATCGCCATCAACGCCGCGCCGAAGCGTGCAAGCGACGCGATGCCGGCAACGGCGACCGCCAGGATGGTCAGCATCGGGATCAGACCGGCGCGGGATTCCGGTTTCCAGCGCATCATCGCCAGCGCCAGCAGGCCGCCGGCAGCGGCGTACAGCAGCGCGTCGTGAAGCGTCGCGGCGATGTCCATTGCGGGCAATCGGTTTTTTCCGGGCTGCCCCGGCGTGGCGTGATTATAGAGCTCTACGCCAGCCCGCGCGCGCCGCGCCGTCGTCGAGCATTCCGATGCAACGTGGCCATTCGGCGTCTCCGTACACTAGAATGACGCGGCCCATGTCCTCCCCACGCACCGGCGGCCAAATCCTGGTCGCCAACCTTCTCGCCCAGGGCGTCGACCTGGCATTCTGTGTCCCCGGTGAAAGCTATCTGCCGGTGCTCGACGCCTTGTACGATGTCCGCGACCGCCTGCGGCTGATCGTGTGTCGCCAGGAAGGCGGCGCCGCGTACATGGCCGAGGCCTACGGCAAGCTGACCGGCAGGCCGGGTATCGCGCTGGTCACGCGCGGGCCGGGCGCGTCGAACGCCGCCGTCGGAATTCATACGGCGGTACAGGATTCGTCACCGATGATCGTCTTCATCGGCCAGGTCGGCGGCGATTTCGCCGATCGTGAAGCGTTTCAGGAAATCGACTATCGCCGGATGTACGGCAGCAGCGTCAAATGGGTTGCGCAGATCGACCGCGCCGACCGCATCCCCGAATATATCGCGCGCGCGTTCCGCGTCGCCCAGTCCGGCCGCCCGGGACCGGTCGTGCTGGCGCTGCCCGAGGACATGCTCTCGAGCCGCGCCGCCGTCGACGACGCCGCGCGCGTCGAGGCGACGGTCCTGCATCCGGGAGCGGCGGCGATCGATGCGCTGCGAGCGCGCTTGGCAGAGGCGAAGCGACCGCTGCTGATCGCCGGCGGCAGCGGATGGAACGAGAGCGCCTGTGCCGATCTCGCGAGCTTCGTCGCGGCCAACGCCCTGCCGGCCGCCTGCGCTTTCCGCAACCAGGATTTGCTCGACAATCGCAGCAATCATTACGCCGGGGAGGTGGGCATCGGTCCAAACCCGAAGCTCGCCGCGCGCGTGCGCGATGCCGACCTCCTGCTCGTGATCGGCGAGCGTCTGGGTGAAATGGTCACCTCCGGGTACACGCTGCTCAGTGTGCCGCATCCGACGCAGGCGCTGATCCATGTGCATCCCGGCGCCGACGAACTGGGCAAGGTTTATCAGCCTTCGCTGGCGATCGCCGCGTCGCTGCCGGCATTCTGCGCGGCGCTGGCCGCCATGCCGCCGATCGCCGCTCCCGCGTGGGCCGGGAGCGCGGCGCAGGCGCATGCCGATTATCTGGCCTGGCAATCGCCGCGGCCAATGCCCGGCGAGCTCGATCTGTGGCGCGTGGTCGGGTTTCTGCGCGACCGTTTGCCGGAAGACGCGATACTCGTCAACGGCGCGGGCAACTACGCGACCTGGCTGCACCGGCTTTACCGCTATCCGCGCTATCGCACCCAGCTCGCACCCTACAGCGGCTCGATGGGCTACGGCGTACCGGCCGCGATCGCGGCCAAGGCGGTTTGTCCGGACCGCATCGTCCTATCATGGAACGGCGACGGATGCTTCCTGATGAACGGCCAGGAGCTCGCGACGGCGTTTCAGTATGGGCTCAACGTCGTTTTCGTCGTCGTCGATAACGGCATGTACGGAACAATCCGCATGCATCAGGAAAAATACTATCCGGCGCGAGTCTACGGCACCGACCTGGTCAATCCGGATTTCGCCGCGCTGGCGCGCGCCTACGGCGCACACGGCGAGACCGTGCGCCGCACCGCGGAGTTCGAGCCGGCCTTCGAGCGCGCGCTGGCGCATGACGGGCCGTCGCTGTTGCACCTGCGCCTCGACCCGCAGGCGATCACGATGAATGCGACGATAGACCAATTGCGCGCGCAGGCGTCGCCATGACCACGTACGTCGGATCGCGGTGATGCAAGCGACACCCGGCCCGAACACGCTCTCGGTCGCCGATCTCTCGGTCGAATTTCGCACGTCCGAGCGGGTGGTCCAGGCGGTTCGCGGTCTGTCATTCGATGTCGGACGCGGCGAAACGGTCGCCATCGTCGGCGAATCGGGTTCCGGCAAATCGGTGACCGCGCTGTCGTTGATGCGGCTGGTCGAACACGGCGGCGGCACGATTACCTCCGGCAGGATGGAGTTCACTCGACCCGACGGTAATCGCATCGATCTCGCCCAGGCCAACGCGGCGACGATGCGGTCGATCCGTGGCGCCGAAATCGCGATGATCTTCCAGGAGCCGATGACCTCGCTCAATCCGGTATTCGCCGTCGGCGAACAGATCGCGGAATCGATCCGGCTGCACCAACGGATGGACTTCGCCGCCGCGCGCCGTGAAGCGCTGCGCATGCTAGAACAAGTCCGCATCCCCGACGCCGCCAACGTGCTGGCCCGCTACCCGCACCAGCTTTCCGGCGGCATGCGGCAGCGGGTGATGATCGCGATGGCGCTTTCGTGCCGGCCCCGCTTGCTGATTGCCGATGAACCGACGACGGCGCTCGACGTGACCATCCAGGCGCAGATCCTCGAGCTCATCCATTTGCTGCAGGATGAAATGCACATGGCGGTGCTGTTCATCACGCATGACATGGGCGTCGTCGCCGAGATCGCCGATCGCGTCGTCGTCATGGTCGGCGGCGAGAAGGTGGAAGACGGCGCTGCGACGCAGATCTTCCACGCGCCACGGCATCCATATACGCAGTCACTGCTCGCGGCGGTGCCGATGCTGGGGGCGATGCGTGGAACCGACGCGCCTGCGCGCTTCGTGCTGCGACGGCAGGAAGCCCGCGCCTACGTTGCACCAGTTGCCCCGGCCAAAGCGCGGCCGCCCGGGGCGCGCGCGCCGCTCCTGCGTGTACGGGGCCTGAAGACGCGCTTTCCGGTAAGGTCGGGCATCCTCGGCCGCGTACGACGACTCGTGCATGCGGTCGAGCAGGTCAGCTTCGATCTCTATGCGGGCGAGACGTTGGGGCTCGTCGGCGAGTCGGGGTGCGGCAAATCGACGACTGGCCGCTCGCTGCTGCGCCTTGTGGACATCGACGACGGTAGCATCGAGCTGGACGGCCGCGAGATCGCGCGCCTGTCACCCGATCAGTTCCGTCCGCTGCGACGCGACATCCAGATGGTCTTCCAGGATCCGTTCGCCTCGCTCGATCCGCGACTGACGGTGGGTTTTTCGGTCGCCGAACCGCTGTACATTCACGGCGTGGCGTCCGGCCGCGTCGCCGAAGACCGCGTCGGTTCGCTGCTCGAGCACGTCGGCCTTTCGCGCGACCATGCGCAGCGCTATCCGCATGAATTCTCCGGCGGGCAACGGCAGCGGATCGCGCTGGCGCGGGCGCTGGCGTTGCGGCCCAGGATCATCGTCGCCGACGAAGCAGTCTCCGCGCTCGACGTCTCGATACGCGCGCAGATCGTCAATCTGATGCTCGATCTCCAGGAGGCGTTCGGCCTGTCGTACCTGTTCATTTCGCACGACATGGCGGTGGTCGAGCGGATCAGCCACCGGGTCGCGGTGATGTATCTCGGGCAGATCGTCGAAATCGGCCCGCGGCGCGCTGTGTTCGAGAATCCGCAGCACCCGTACACGCGAAAGCTGATGGCCGCCGTTCCTGTCGCGGACCCGGCGCGACGGCGCCGCAAAACGGAGCTATCATCCGAGGAGATACCGAGCCCGATTCGCGCGGTCGGCGACGAGCCCCTCGTCGCGCCGCTGGTCGAAGTCGGTCCTGGACATTTCGTCGCCACCCATCGTATCTCCGGCGCCTACTAGAGTGCGCGCCGCGCCGCATGTTCGCAACATCTGGAGAAGCCGCATGAAACCGCTGCCACGTTTGCTTGCCACGATGATCGTCGCGTTCGGTGCGCTGGTAGCCGGACCGTCGCTCGCCTCGAAGGACGTCGTGTTTGCTGTCGCATCGACGTTCACGACGACCGATCCCTATGACGCCAACGACACGCTGTCGCAGGCGATGGCGAAGTCGTTCTACGAGGGCCTGTACGGCTTCGACAAGGACATGCGGATGATTCCGGTACTGGCCGAGAGCTACACCGTCAGCAAGGATGGGCTGGTATACACCTTGAAGCTCCGCAAGGGCGTCAAGTTCCACGATGGCACTGACTTCAAGGCCGATGCCGTCAAAGCCAACTTCGACCGCGTGACCAATCCGGATAACAAGCTCAAACGCTACGGCTTGTACAGCAACATCGCCAAGACCGAGGTCGTCGACGACTACACGCCGCGGATCACGCTGAAGACCGCCTTCTCAGCCTTCATCAACAATCTGGCGCATCCGTCGGGCGTAATGATCAGCCCGACCGCGCTCGCCAAGTACGGGAAGGAGATCGCCTCGAACCCGGTCGGCACCGGGCCGTTCAAGTTCGTCGAATGGAACCGAACCGACCACCTGAAAGTCGCCAGGTTCGACGGCTATTGGCGCAAGGGTTACCCGAAGGTCGACACGATTACGTGGAAGCCGGTGATCGACAGCAATTCGCGGGCTGCCGTAATGCAGACCGGTGAGGCCCAATTCACGTTTCCGGTGCCGTACGAGCTCGACGGCGTTCTGCGCGCGAGGAAGGAGCTGGAGCTGGTCGCCGCGCCTTCGATCGTGATTCGCTATCTGTCGATGAACACGCAGCAGAAGCCGTTCGACAACGTCAAGGTGCGCGAAGCGATTAATTATGCGATCAACAAAACGGCGCTGGCCAAGGTGGCGTTCAACAGCTATGCGACGCCGGCGGAAGGCGTCGTGCCGGAGGGCGTCGAGTACAGCGTCAAGCTCGGGCCCTGGCCATACGACCTACGCAAGGCGAAAAAACTGATGGCCGAGGCTGGCTACCCGAAGGGTTTCGAGACCGAGCTCTGGTCGGCGTACAACCACACGATCGCGCAGAAGGTCACTCAGTTCCTGCAACAGCAACTCGCTCAAATTGGCATCAGGGCCAAGATCACGCTGCTCGAGGCCGGGCAGCGCGTCGAAAAGGTCGAAAGCTGGCCTGATCCTGCGACCGCGCCGGTGCGCCTCTACTACGTCGGCTGGTCGGCGTCGACGGGCGAGGCGGACTGGGCGTTGCGGCCGCTACTTTCGTCCGAATCCTGGCCGCCGAAGCTGTTCAACACCGCGTACTACCAGAGCGCGCGCGTCGACAAAGACATCCAGTCCGCGCTCGCGACCAGCGACAACACCAAGAAGACCGCTTTCTACGAGGACGCGCAGCAGACCATCTGGAAGGATGCCCCCTGGGCGCCACTGGTGACCGAAAAGCTGCTCTCCGCGCACAACAAAAAACTGAGTGGCGTCTATGTGATGCCCGATGCGTCATTCAATTTCACCGAAGTCGACCTGAAGCCCTGAGCCCACGGGCGGGGCTCGCGACGCGTCGCAGCCGCGGCGTTCGTGGACGCTCCGCTCCGGCCGGCGCGGCGAAACGATGCTCCAATACATCGCCAAGCGCCTGCTCGGACTGATCCCGACGCTGCTATTGGTCGGGGTACTGGCGTTCCTGTTCGTGCACCTGCTTCCCGGTGATCCCGCGCGCCTCGCCGCGGGGCCGGACGCAACGCCCGAAACCGTCGCGCTGGTCCGCCAGGATCTCGGCCTCGACAAGCCGCTCCCGCAGCAATTCCTGCGCTTCGTCTCAGGGATTATGCAGGGAGACTTCGGCCGGTCGCTTCGCACCAAGCGTCTTGTGCGCGTCGAAATCGGCGAACGTTTCATGCCCACCTTCTGGCTGACGATCGCGGCGATGTCCTGGTCGGTGTTGTTCGGCATGACCATTGGCGTGGTCTCTGCGGTCTGGCGCAACCGCTGGCCCGACAGGCTGGGCATGGCGCTGGCCGTCTCAGGCATTTCCTTCCCCGCGTTCGCGCTGGGCATGATGCTCATGCAAATCTTCGCGGTGCAGCTGGGTTGGCTGCCGACGGTGGGTGCCGACACCTGGCGCCATTACATTCTGCCGTCGCTGACGCTCGGAGCAGCGGTGGCGGCGATCATGGCGCGTTTCACGCGCTCATCGTTCGTCGAGATCCTGCGCGAAGACTACGTCCGAACGGCGCGCGCAAAGGGCCT
>JBDTXW010000089.1:0-10488 GCA_040005975.1 Betaproteobacteria bacterium
CGTCGAGCAGGCACGAGTGATACCACTCGCACCAGATCGTCTCGCCGTCCTTGCGATAGTTGCGGTTGAGTCCCGTCGCACGCGGCTGCTCGCCCGCCATCAGCTTTTCGATCAGCTCGGTCACCGCCGGGCGGTCCGCCTCGTGCGTCAGCTGGCTGCCGGTGATCGGCATGCCGAGCACTTCCTCGGCGCGCCACCCGAAAATATTCTCGGCCTGCGGGGACCAGCGAACCAGGCGGAAATCGCGGTCCCATTCAAGCACCGCCAGCGGCGTGTTGTTGATGTGCGACGACAGCATCCAGTTGGCGCGGCGCAACGCTTCCTCGTTGCGCTTCTGGTCGTGAATATCGGTGTGCACCGCATAAATGCCGATGACGTTACCTTCGCCGTCCCGGTTGGGCGCGTAGTGGATCGACTCCCACCGCTGCTCGCCGTTCGGCTGCACCAGCATCAGCTCGGTCGATATCGTTTCGCCGGCGAACACGCGAGTGAGCAGTGGTTGCAGTTGCTGCGCGCGCGCATCGCCGATGACTTCGCCAATGCGCCGTCCAGTCAGGTCCTTGCGGCTTTCCGAAAGCCATTCCTCGTTGTGCCGGTTGAGGAAGCGAAAGCGCGATTCCCGGTCGATGTACGCGACGCGAGCGGGAACGTTGTCCATGATTAGCCGCAGTTCCCCTTCGCTGGCACGCAAGGCCTCCTGCGCCTGCTTGAGGCCATGGATGTCGTTCATCAGCACGAACGCGCCGTTGACCTCGCCTCCCGGCGCGGTATCCGGCACGACGCGGATCGTCATCCAACGGCGTACGCCGTCGGCACCCGGCACCAGCCGCTCGAACGACGTCGATTCGCCCTGCAGCGCGCGCGAGAGCAGCGCTTGCGCGCTGGCGTAGATGCCGTGGCCGACGACGTCACGCAGGCGAAGTTCCGCAACTTGCTCCGCTGTAAGGCCGAAGTACTGCAGGAACGGACGATTGACGTACTGGCAGCGCTCGTCGCGATCGATGTACGCCACCGGCGCCGGCACGCCATCCATGATCGCGCGGAGCTGCGATTCGCGCGAAGCCAGCGCGTCCTGCGCCTGCTTCAGGTCGGTGATGTCGTGGCTGACAATGTAGTAGCCCTTAATCGTCGAATCGATGCGCAGGTCGGGGACGATCTTGTTGCGCAGCCATCGCTGGCGCTCGTTGCCGTCGACCGTCTCGCGTTCGTAGATGACGCTCTCGCCCCGGGCGGCGCGGTCGATGAACGGCTGCTGGAACGCAAACGCTTCGGGTCCAAGCACGTCCTTGACGCTCTTGCCGATGATTTCGTCGCGACTGATGCCGACGAGGCTCACGAACGCGTCGTTGACGAACGTGTAATGGCGATCGAGATCGACGTAGACGACCGGCTCGGGGATGTTGTCGGTGAACAGCCGCAGCTGTTCCTCGCGGGCTGCCAGCGCCTGCTCGGTGGCCTTCAGATCGTGGATGTCGTATTCGGTGCAATACAGCCCGCGCACCTTGCCGGCCGCGTCGAGGTCGGGTGCGATGCGACCGTGCATCCAGCGTCGCTTACCGTCGGCGCTGGCGCCGACGCGCTCGTACTCGACGTTCTCTCCTTCGAGCGCGCGCTTGATGATCGGCCGCAGGAAAGCGTTGACGTCGTGCGGCATGACTTCGTACGGCGTCTTGCCGTAGATCTCCGCCTGCGGACGACAGACCCAGTTGGCAAAGGCCTGGTTGACGAACGTGTACTTGAGCTTGCGGTCGAGGTAGGCGATCGGGCCGGGAATGTTGTCGGCAAACAGCCGCAGCTGCCCTTCCTGCGATTTCAGCGCCTCGCGGATGCGGACATCGTCCTCGATATCGTTGATCACGGCGAACGCGCCGCCGGTCTTGCGGCCGGGCTCGCGATCGGGGAAGAGCGTGATCCGCACCCAACGCAGCTCGCCGCTGGCCGGGCGCTCGCGGCGATCGTAGCTGACGGTCGCGCCGGCGAACGCCCGCTCGACATATCCCATCATCTCGTCGAGGGCATCGGCGGCAACGAAATTCTTCAGCGGCTGCCCCAGCAGGTCGTCGACGGCGACGCCGACGTACTCGCCGTAGGGCTTGTTCGCAAAGCGCAGGCGGAACGCCCGGTCGAAATAGAAGATCGGCAGGCTGACGCTGTCGGTGACGATGCGCAGGCGATGCTCGCGCTCGCCCGCTTCGAGCTCCATCTGCTTGATGTTGTCGACGTCGGTGTAGGTCGCCAGCACGCCGCGAATATCGCCGCGCGGCCCGCGATCCGGGTAATAGTCGACCCGGACCCAGAAGGCGTTGCGCTTGACCGACGAGAGCTGGCGCTCGAAGCTCACCCGTTCGCCGTTAAGCGCCGCTTCGAGGTAGGCGTGATAGAGCTGGTAGAGCTCGCGGCCATCGACTTCGACGACCTCGCGGCCGAGGACCTCGGATTGCGGCTTGCCGGACCAGTCGAGAAACGCGCGGTTGACGAAGCGGTAGCGCTGGTCGACGTCGATGTAACAGACCGGCAGGCCGAGCGCGTTCAGCTTGCGCTGTGACAGCGCTAGCAGGGCCTCCCTGTCCAGACCTTCGCCGACTGTTTGCTGCGTCGGCAGGTCCAGGCGAGTCAATGATCGAGTCAATGCCATGGCACCGGGTTGGACCGCCGGCCTCCATTCCGAAGGAAACGGGCGGCTCAAGCAGTCTAAGTGTCGAATCCGCCAGTTACAAGCAAGGACTCTGCCATTGGGGAATTTGGTACCGGATACAGGGGAAATACGCGTTTTCGGGCCTCGAATTGGCGGCGCCGCGGCGGTACGCTACAATCAACGGCACAAAAACCCGCCGGACGGCACTTTTCGCTGCTGCATCCTGCACCCGCCGGCCGGGCCCGGTTTGCGCCTTACCCCAAGCCTCGCAGTCGCGACGGCAGCCAGGCGATCAGGAGGAATCGATGCGCCGCGTCTTGCTCACGCCGCCGGGCTTGCTGGCGATGTCCATCCTGTTGCTGCTGCCGGCCGTGGCCTGCGCCGCGCCCGTGGAGCCCCCGGCGATTGCCGGCATCCCGATCGATTTCCTGTTGTTCGCGCTGACCTTGGTCGGGGTCGCGCTGTTCCACCATCACACGCTGCCGATCGCAGTCGGCGGTGTGGTCGTGATCTCACTGTTCAAGATCGCCTTTTCGCCATTCTCGGAAGGCGCCGGCCTCGCCGGCTGGCTCGCCCATTTCGAACACGAATGGGTGTTACTTACCAACCTCTTGGGCCTGCTGCTCGGCTTTGCGCTGCTGTCCAAGCATTTCGAGGCCAGCCGTATCCCGCAATGGTTGCCGAAATTGTTGCCCGACGACTGGAAAGGCGGGCTGGTGCTGCTTTCGATGATCTTCGTGCTGTCGAGCTTTCTGGACAACATCGCCGCCGCTCTGATCGGCGGCACCATCGCCCGGGCCGTGTTTCGCGGCAAATTGCACATCGGCTACCTGGCGGCCATCGTCGCCGCGTCCAACGCGGGAGGGGCGGGCAGCGTCGTCGGCGACACGACGACGACGATGATGTGGATCGACGGCGTCAATCCGCTGCAGGTGGTGGAGGCTTACATTGCGGCCGGCACCGCGATGCTGGTCTTCGGCATTCCCGCCGCGATCCAGCAGCAGCGCTACTCGCCGATCACGCGCGAAGCACCAGCCGGCGTGGTCATCGACTGGATTCGTGTGTTCATCGTCGCCCTGATCCTGATCGCCGCGATCGTCGTCAACGTCGTCGTCAACGTCCACTACAGCGACATCGCCGCAGAATTTCCTTTTATCGGCGCCGCGGTCTGGATCGCGCTCCTCGTCTGCGTACCGTTGCGGCGGCCGGCGTGGAGCGAGCTCCCCGGCGCGCTTCGCGGCACCATTTTTCTGCTCTCGCTGGTACTCGCCGCGTCGATGATGCCGGTGCACAAGCTGCCCGATGCGTCGTGGCATGTCGCGCTGGGCCTGGGCTTCGTCTCCGCCGTATTCGACAACATTCCGCTGACCGCGCTGGCCCTGCAGCAAGGCGGCTACGACTGGGGCTATCTGGCCTACGCCGTAGGCTTCGGCGGATCGATGATCTGGTTCGGCTCGTCGGCCGGCGTCGCCTTGTCGAACATGTATCCCGACGCCAAGGATGCGATCGCCTGGGTGCGGGGCGGCTGGCATGTCACGCTTGCTTACATCGTCGGCTTCGCCGTAATGCTCTGGGTGCTGGGCTGGCTGCCGCAGCCCAAGCACGAGGCGCCGAAGACGATCGCCCGGGTCGCCGTCGCAATGCCTGCCGGCCTTTCAGTGATCGACGACCAGAATGTGCACCCGGTACGGTCCATGGGCACCGAGCACGATCGTCTGCTCGATGTCGCCGGTGCGCGACGGCCCTGAGACGAGGTTGACTGCACGTGGCAGTACGGTGCGCTCGCTGCGAATCAGCGCGAACGCGTCCTCCATCCCGGCGACGATGCGCGCCGCGGAAACGACGGCGACGTGCGTGTCGGGCAGCAGCATCGTGCCGGTCGGTGTCGCGGCGCCCGAGAGCAGTACCAGCGTGCCGGTTTCGGCGATCGCGCAGAACGCACCGGTTATTCCCAGCTTGTCGCCGCCCGTCGTCGGACGCGGCTCGATCTCGAGACCGGCACCGGCCCAGTCCAGGTCGGCCAGCTCCGGCCAGCACACGCCCTGCCGCGAGCGCTGCGCGGCGAGCGCCGGCAAGAGCTCCAGCGCGTCAATGTAGCGCGCGACACCCGCCGGAATCCCGCGCCGGTCGGCGATCCGCTCTACGGTGCTTTCCATGTCGGTCGCGCGCCGCATGAAACGCGCGACCAGATCATCCGGCATGCGCGGCCGTGGCCCGTGTGCGTGCGCGGCGACATAGGCTTCGGCGGTCGCGCACGCGGACGCCTCGTCCCTCGCGCTGCCGGATCCGCGCAGCGAATCGCGTACACGGGCGAGGATGCGCTCGCGAGCCGGATCGTCGCCGCCAGCGCTCACCGGCCGCTCGCTCCGATGAACGTGGCGATGCGCTCGACGCCGGCCCGGATCGCCTCCGGCGAAGCCGCATACGAAAAGCGCACATGCTGGCCGTCGCCGGGTACGCGGCGCCCGAAATGGATGTCCGCCAGCACGGCCACGCCGGCTTCATTCAGCAGCCGCTTGCGAAATTCCTCCGAATCGGCGCAGCCGGTAAGCTTGCAGGCCTCGGTCACGTTCGGCCATGCGTAGAACGCGCCGCCGGGAGTCTTGCAGCTGATCCCGGGGACATCGTTGAGCAGCGAGACGATGAGGTCCCGCCGCTCGAGGAACGAGTGCCGCATCGATTCGGCGTCGTCCTGCGGGCCGGTGATGGCCTCGAGGGCCGCCCACTGGCTGATCTGCGAGGCGCAGGAATCGGTGTTGGTGATCCAGCGCGTGAACACCGGCGCCAGGGCGCGGTTGGCGACATAGCCCAGGCGCCATCCAGTCATCGCCCAGGTCTTCGATGCGCCGTCCGAGATGATCGTGCGCTCCAGCATGCCGGGCTGCGCGGCGAGCGAGGCGAAGACGCCGTCGTAGCACAGCCGCGAATAGATTTCGTCGGCATACACCCAGATCTGCGGATGCCGGCGCAGGATCTCGGCGATCGCGCCCAGGTCGCCGGCGCCGAGGCTCGCGCCGGTCGGGTTATGCGGCGAATTCAGGATCAGGAGCCGCGTCTTCGCCGTGATCTTGGCTTCGAGCTCATGCGGATCGAAGGCAAAGTCGCGCGCTTCGCGCAGGTGTATCGGTACCGGCAACGCGCCGTTGGCGACGATCTGCGACTCGTAGATCGGAAAGCCCGGAACCGGGTAGATCACCTCGTCTTCGGCGCCGAAGTCGGTCACCGAAGCGATGGCGTAGGCGATGAACGGCTTGGCGCCGGCACCGATCACGACATCATCGGCCTCGATCGCCAGGCCGCGCCGCCGCCCGATATCGCGCGCCGCGGCCGCGCGCAGTTCGTCGATTCCGGCCGACGGCGTATAGCCGTGCTTCCCGCCCCGGATCGCCGCGACCGCGGCATCCTGAATGTTGACCGGTGTCGGAAAGTCGGGCTGGCCGATGCAGAATGAAACGATGTCGCGGCCCTGTCGGGCGAGCGCGTTGACCTCGGCGAGCACGACAAACGCGTTCTCAGTGCCCAGGTTCTCGCCGCGCCGGCTGATCTTGGGCGCGGTTTTGGCGGCGTCGCGCGGCGCGTTCACCGCTTAGCCCCGCCGGCACGGCGGGCGGCATAGAGATCGCGAAACGTTCGCCCGGCCGGCGCCGGCATGTCGCGTCCGTCGGTCCAGCCTCCACCCAGCGGCAAGCGATGGATGATGCGATCGCGGCCGCCGAGCCAGCCCAACATGCGCACACCGATGCGGGTCGATGCGCCGAACAATCGCGGCCGCAGGGCGAGCCACGCCCAGAGGTGCAGCCCCGCGCGTTCCGACCACGGCCGCAAGCGCCGCGCGAACTGCTGCTCGCGCAGCTTTCTCAAGAGGTCGGGCAGCGGAATCTTGACCGGACACACGACCCCGCATTGGTTGCACAACGTCGACGCCTGCGGCAGATCGAGCGCCTTTTCGAGGCCGATGTAAGAAGGCGTGAGGATCGAACCGATCGGCCCGGGATAAACCCAGCCATACGAATGTCCGCCGATGTTCTGATAGACCGGGCAGTGATTCATGCACGCGCCGCAGCGAATGCAGCGCAGCGCTTCGCTGACTTCGCTGCCGAGCACCGCACTGCGGCCGGCGTCGACCAGGATGAAGTACATGTGACGAGCGCCGTGAAATTCACCTTCGCCCCGGACGCCCGTCAGCAGGTCGACATAGTTGGAGATAGACTGCCCGGTTGCCGAACGGGGCAGCACGCGCATCAGCGTCGCAATGTCCTCGAGCGTCGGAACGATCTTCTCGATGCCGGAGATCGCGACGTGGACGTCGGGCAGCGTCGTCGTCAAGGTCGCGTTGCCCTCGTTGGTCACCAGCACGACCGACCCGGTCTCGGCGACGAAGAAGTTGCCGCCCGAGATGCCCATTTCCGCGGCCAGATAGTGTTTGCGCAGCATCTGGCGCGCCTCGAGGCAGAGCTCGTTGATCTCCATCTTTTTCGCTGTGCCGTGCACCCTGGCGAAGAGCTCGGAGACCTCTTCCTTGCTCTTGTGCAGTGCCGGTCCGATGATGTGGGACGGCGGCTCGTAGTCGTTGATCTGCAGGATGTATTCGCCGAGGTCGGTCTCGACGACCTCTACGCCGGCGGCCTCGATCGCGCGATCAAGCGCTGACTCTTCGCTGACCATCGACTTCGACTTGATTATCTTGCCGACGCCGTGGCGCCTGGCGATATCGAGCACATGCCGGTTAACGTCGGCAGGCGTTTCGGCCCAGAGCACCGTCGCACCGCGTGCGACGGCATTGCGCTCGAACATCGTCAGCCAGACATCGAGATTATCGAGCGCCCGCTGGCGAATCGCACGCGCGGCTTCGCGCGTTGCCTCGAAGTCGTCCAGCTCGACCAGCGATTCGCGCCGCTTGGCGACGAATTTTCCTTTGATCTTTTGCAGATTGGCCTGCAACTGGGCGTTGCCCATGTTGTCGTGCGCGCGTTCCTTGAAGTGCATCGAGGCGATCTGCATGGCAATCCCGGCTGCTACCGATGCTTCGCCGTGGCGCCGCACCGCGTTACGGAGCGCGTATTCCCGGGATTTCGGCGCGCACTCATGCTGAATCTCCCGCCAGCAGCTCTGCGATGTGCAGCACGCGGGTCCGGCGATCGCCGCGGCGGCGGAGCCGACCTTCGATATTGAGCATGCAGCCCAGGTCGCCCAGCACGACCGCGTCTGCGCCCGACGCGGCGATGTGCTCGCATTTGTTGTCCGCGAGGCGCGTAGAGATCTCGCCGTACTTGATCGAGAAAGTGCCGCCGAAGCCGCAGCAGGTTTCGCATTCGGCCATTTCGGTCAGCCGCACGCCCGGCATACGCGCCAGCAGCGCACGCGGCTGCTCCTTGACGCCCATTTCGCGCAGGCCCGCGCAGCTGTCGTGATAGGTGACGGTGCCGGCAAAAGTGCCGGGGACCACCTTGAGCCTGAGCACGTTCACCAGAAAATCGGCGATCTCCCAAGTCCGGCCGGCCAGCGCCTCGGCGCGTCCGAGCAGCGGCGGATCGTCGCGAAACAGGTCCGCGTAGTGGGTCTTGATCATGCCTGTGCACGAACCCGACGGGGCGACCAGGTAGTCGCAGGATTCGAATTCGCCCACGAGCTTTCGCGCCAGGGCGATCGCACCGTCGCGATCCCCGGCGTTGTAACCCGGCTGACCGCAGCAGGTCTGCGTCGGCGGCACGAAGACCTCGGCGCCGCCGGCTTCGAGCAGCTTGATCGCCGCGAAGCCGATCGCAGGGCGCATCAGGTCGACGAGACAGGTGACGAAGAATCCGACGCGCATGTTGATCCGGGAAGCAGGCAATTTTAGCAGTTCCAAGACCGCGGGCGTCAGTACGATCGCGTCAGCGCGACGACGCACATGCCCAGCAGCCATTGCGGGAAAATGCCCAGCAGCAGCAATGCCAGTCCGTTGATCGACAGCAGCGCGCGCGTATCGCTTCGCGCCTCCAGCGGCGCGCTGTCCAGCGGGTCGTCGAAGTACATCAGCTTGACGACGCGCAGGTAGTAGAACGCGCCGATCAGCGACGCCATCACTGCGACGACGGCGAGCCAGACGAGCCCGACGTCGACGGCGGCCTCGATCACGGCGAACTTGGCGTAGAAGCCGACCGTCGGCGGAATGCCCGCCAGCGAGAACATCGACAGCAGCATCAGGAACGCATACCACGGGCTGCGCTGATTGAGACCTTTGAGATCGTCCAGCTGATCGGCCTCGAAGCCAGCGCGCGAGAGCAGGAGCACGATGCCGAAGCTGACCAGCGTCGTCATCACATAGGTGATCGTGTAGAACATCGCCGCGCTGTAGCCGTTGATGTTGGCGGCGAGAAACCCCATCAGCATGTAGCCCATGTTGGCAATCGTCGAGTACGCCAGCATGCGCTTGATGTTAGTCTGCGCGATCGCGACCACGTTGCCGACGATCATCGACAGCAGCGCAAGGATCAGCAGCATCCCCTGCCAATCGAACGCCATCGCCGCCAGCGAGCCGACCAGCAGCCGCGTCATGAAGCCGAAGGCGGCGAGCTCGGGAGCCGAGCCGACGAACAGCGTCATGGCGGTCGGCGCGCCTTCGTAGACGTCGGGGACCCACATGTGATAAGGCACGGCGCCGAGCTTGAACGCGATCGCCGACACGACGAACACGAGGCCGAAGGCCAGCATCGTCTTGTTGACGCCGCCGGCAAAAACGGTGGTCGCGACGCGGGCCACTTCGAGCGTTCCGGTGGCGCCGTAGATCATCGACATGCCGTAAAGCAGCAGGCCGGACGCCAGCGCGCCGAGGACGAAGTATTTCATCGCTGCCTCGACCGCCTTGCCGGACTCGCGCTGCAGCGCGATCATCGCGTATAGCGACAGCGACATCAGCTCGAGCCCGAGATAGAGCAGCAGGAAGTGGCTGGCCGAAATCATGACCATCATGCCCAGCAGCGCAAACATCATCAGCGCGAAGGTCTCGCCGCGAAACAGGCCCCGCGCGGCAAGGTAGGTGCGCGAGTACGCCAGCGTCAAGGCCACGGTGATGCAGCTGAGGAACTTCAGTACGTCGGCCAGCGCATCGGCAATGAACGTGTTGCCGAACGTGTGCACGGGCGATTCGTGGAACACGTAAAGCGAGAGCCACGCCGTCACCAGCACGCCGAGCTGCGCCAGCCAGTAGCTCCAGCTGCGCCGCGTTTCCGGCAGCACCAGGTCGACCATCAGGACGACGCAGGCTGCGGCCAGCAGCGCCATCTCCGGCAGGGCCGGCAGAAAGTCGAAATTCGGTCCCGTCGCGCTGGTCATCACAACTTGCTCTTGGCGACGTGCGCCAGTAATTCGGTGACCGAAGCGTGCATGACGTCGGTGAACGGCTTCGGGTAGACCCCCATGAACACAACGACCGCCGCCAAAGTCGCCAGCAGCCAGAACTCGCGCCGCGTCAGATCCTTGAGCGCGGCGACGCGCTCGCTTGCCACGGCGCCGAACCAGACACGCTTGTACATCCACAGCGTATAGGCCGCGCCGAGAATCAGAGTGACCGCCGCCAGAAAGCCCACCCAGAACTTCGCCTTGACCGCAGCGAGGATCACCATGAATTCCCCGACGAAGCCACTGGTTCCCGGAAGTCCTGCGTTGGCCATCGCGAACAGCATCGCGAACGCGGCGAATTTCGGCATCGTGTTGACGACGCCGCCGTAATCGGCGATCTGCCGGCTGTGCATGCGGTCGTACAGCACGCCCACGCAGAGAAACATCGCAGCCGACACGAAGCCGTGCGAGAGCATCTGCGTCAAGCCGCCTTCGACGCCCAGCTCGCTGAAAAGAAAGAAGCCCAGCGTGAC
>JBDTXW010000090.1:0-10485 GCA_040005975.1 Betaproteobacteria bacterium
TCAGCGGCGTCGCATCCTGCAGATGCGTCCGGCCGATCTTGACGATGGTCGCAAAGGCCTCCGCCTTGGCCGCGAGCGTTGTCTGGAGCGCGTCGAGCGCAGGCAGCAGATCGCGGGCCGTGGTCTCGGCACACGCTACATTCATTGCCGTCGGAAACACGTCGTTCGACGATTGGCCGCGATTGACATCGTCGTTCGGATGCACGAGGCGCGCCTCGCCGCGCTCCCCGCCCAGGAGCTCCGACGCGCGGTTGGCAAGCACTTCGTTGACGTTCATGTTGGTTTGCGTGCCGGATCCGGTTTGCCAGACCGCCAGCGGAAATTCGGACGCATGCGCACCGGCAAGCGCCTCGTCGCAGGCACCGACGATCGCATCGGCAACCTTCGGCGGCAGAATGCCGAGCCCGGCGTTGATGCGAGCAGCGCTGCGCTTGACGATCAGCATCGCGCGGATCAGCGCCGCCGGCATCTTCTCGGTGGAGATGCGAAAGTGCTCGAGCGAGCGCTGCGTTTGCGCGCCCCACAGCCGGTCGGCAGGGACTTCGATCGTTCCGAACGTGTCGCGCTCGATCCGCGTCGCGGATTGGCTCATCATCGACTCCAGCGGGGGAAAAAAAGGGGCGCCGCGCGCCCCTTTTTCACTGCCGCGCCGTTTTCCTACACTCATGTCGCCGGCGTCTGCTCCGACGGTGCATTTTGCGCTACGGGCGCCGCAACCGCAGCATCCTCGGTCGCGGCCTTCATCGACAAGCGCAGCCGCCCCTTGTCGTCGGCCTCGAGCACCTTGACCTTGACGATCTGGCCTTCCTTGACGTAATCGGAAACCTGATTGACGCGTTCCTTGGCGATCTGCGAGATGTGGAGCAGTCCGTCCTTGCCGGGAAGGACCTGCACGATCGCGCCGAAATCGAGCAGGCGCAGCACCGTGCCTTCGTAGATGCGGCCAACTTCCACTTCGGCGGTGATTTCCTCGATGCGTTTCTTCGCCGCATTGCAGGCGTCGGCGTTGACCGACGCGATCGTCACCATGCCGTCGTCCTGGATGTCGATCGTCGTTCCGGTCTCTTCGGTCAGGGCGCGGATCACCGAACCCCCCTTGCCGATGACGTCGCGGATCTTCTCCGGATTAATCTTGAAGGTCATCATCCGCGGCGCGTGCTGCGAGATCTCGGTGCGCGCGTGCGGCATCGCCTCGTGCATCAGCTGCAGGATGTGCATCCGTCCTTCGCGCGCCTGCGACAGCGCAACCGCCATGATTTCCTTGGTGATGCCCTGGATCTTGATGTCCATCTGCAGCGCGGTGACGCCGCGGTCGGTGCCGGCGACCTTGAAATCCATGTCGCCCAGGTGATCCTCGTCACCGAGAATGTCGGTCAACACCGCAAAGCGGTTGCCGTCCTTGATCAGGCCCATGGCGATACCGGCGACGTGCGCCTTCAACGGCACGCCCGCATCCATCAGCGCGAGACTGCCACCGCAGACCGACGCCATCGACGAGCTGCCGTTGGACTCGGTGATCTCTGACACGACCCGGATCGAATAGGCAAACTCTTCGGGCGACGGCAAGACCGCGGCCAGGGCGCGCTTGGCGAGCTTGCCGTGGCCGATCTCGCGGCGCTTCGGGCTGCCGACCCGCCCGGTCTCGCCGGTCGCGTAAGGCGGCATGTTGTAGTGAAGCATGAAGCGCTCGCGGTACTCACCCTGCAGCGCGTCGATGATCTGCTCGTCGCGCGCCGTTCCCAGGGTAGCGACTACGAGCGCCTGGGTCTCGCCCCGCGTGAACAGCGCCGAGCCGTGCGTGCGCGGCAGTACGCCGTTGCGAATCGAGATCGGGCGCACAGAACGCGTGTCGCGGCCGTCGATACGCGGCTCGCCCGACAGGATCTGGTTGCGCACGTGTCTTGATTCGAGCTCGAACAGGAAATTCTTGACCTCGTTCGCGTAACCCGGTTTCGCGTCGGCCGGAATGCACTCGGCTTCAACCCGGGCGGCGATCTCCTTCAGCCGTTGCTGACGTGCCTGTTTCTGGCGCAGCTGGTACGCCTCTTTCAATTGGGCGTCGGCGAGCTCGGTCACCTTGTCGATCATCGCCTGGTCCTTCGGCGCGGCCTGCCACTCCCAAAGCGGCTTGCCGGCTTCTTCAACCAGCTCGTGAATGAGGTCGATCACCGCCTGTTGCTGCTGGTGGCCGAACACGACGGCGCCCAGCATCACTTCTTCCGGCAATTCCTTGGCTTCCGATTCGACCATCAATACGGCGGCTTCGGTGCCGGCAACGACCAGATCGAGCTTCGAGGTCGTCGTGAGCTCGGTCTTGCTCGGATTGAGCACGTATTGGCCGTCGACGTAGCCGACGCGAGCCGCGGCGATCGGACCGTTGAATGGAATGCCCGACAGCGAGACCGCCGCCGATGCACCGATCAGCGCCGGAATGTCCGGGTCGATTTCAGGGTCGACCGACAGCACGGTCGCGACCACCTGAACTTCATTGTAAAAACCATCGGGAAACAGCGGGCGGAGCGGACGATCGATCAGGCGCGAGGTCAATGTCTCCTTTTCGGAGGGCCGTCCTTCGCGTTTGAAGAACCCGCCGGGAATGCGTCCGGCGGCGTAAGTCTTTTCCTGGTAGTCGACGGTCAGCGGAAAAAAATCCTGGCCCGGCTTCGAGTGCTTGGCGGCCACGACGCTGACCAGCACAACGCTGTCGCCAAGGCTGGCGAGCACGGAGCCGCCTGCCTGGCGGGCGATCTCGCCGGTCTCGAGCGTCAGTGTGTTGCGGCCGTAAGGTATCGATTTCTTGATTGCTGTAGGCACGTTTATCCTCGGAATCCGAAAACAACCATGGCCGCCTCGGTTGACAAGCGCGTCATGAACCGAGTTGCGGCCATCGTCGGGTTATGGGTGCGGCTGCGCGGCATGGCCGGCTGCTCGAGTTCGACTGATCGGGAAGGCATTTGCAGCGGCCGCCAGCCGATTTGCCGTTATTTGCGCAGCCCCAGCTTCTCGATCAGACCGCGGTAGCTGTCGGCGTTGCGCGTCTTCAAGTAGTCGAGCAGTTTGCGCCGGCGCGACACCATGCGCAGCAGCCCGCGACGCGAATGGTGATCCTTGACGTTCGCCTTGAAGTGATCGTTGAGGCCGTTGATGCGCGCCGTCAACAGCGCGACCTGCACCTCGGGCGAGCCGGTGTCGCCCTTGGCCCGCTGGTGGTCGGCGATGACCTTGGCTTTTTCCTGAATCGTGACTGCCATGCAAGTTACTCCAAACCTCGCGAAAGGGTGGAATTGTACCTCGAAAAATGCTTACGATTCAAGCGATTCAATCAGCGCGCGCGGAGCGTCGCCGGTAGCGAGCAGGCGGCGCGCCCGCACGACACCTGCGTTGGCCTGAGCGACGCCGACGAATCGGTCAGCGGCATAGCTTCGGTAGTCGCCGTCGGGCAGATCGCCACGCCCAAGCGCCTGCCCGCACCCCAGGCGCCAGGCGTCGGCCGCGTCGAGGTCCAGCCGGGGCAAGGTCGCGACCAACGCGTCGACTGGCAGTAGTAGGGCATCTCGCGCGGCGTCGTCGAGTGCCGCGAGCGCTTCCAGCGAAAGCGACGCGCCGACATCGAATCCGCCGCTTGTCATCCGGCGCAAAGCCGCTAGATGCGCGCCGCAGCCCAATGCCGCGCCGAGGTCCCCGGCCAGCACGCGAACATAGGTTCCCTTGCTGCAACGCACGCGCAGTTCGATGTCCGGCGCCTTCCATGCGTCCAGCGCGAGCTCGTGGACGATGACCTCACGGGCGACGCGCGGAATGTCGATGCCCTGCCGTGCGTACTCGTAGTAATTGCGTCCCCGGTACTTGAGCGCTGCATGGCGCGGCGGAATCTGCGCGATCGGTCCGACGAAGCGCGGCAAGAGCGCTTCGATATCGCGCTGCGACACGCGCACCGGGTGTTCGTCGACCGGATCGCCCTCCGCATCGCCGGTGGTCGTCGTCAAGCCGAGACGCACCGTCGCCGCGTAGGTCTTGTCGCCTTCGAGCAGCACGTTGGCGAACTTGGTCGCCTCACCGAAACAGATCGGCAGAAGGCCGCTGGCGAGCGGGTCGAGCGTTCCGGTATGACCGGCCTTCTCCGCATGGTAGAGGCGGCGCGCCCGCTGCAGCGCCGCGTTGGACGACAGGCCGATGTGCTTGTCGAGCAGCAGCACGCCGTCGATCGCACGCCGCAGAGTGCGCCCTGGCAGGCGGGCCGGGTCGCTTGCGATCACTGTGTCAGAGCCTTGCGCTACTTCGCTGCCGCGGCTCGGGGCCGACCCTCCGGCTAGCGGCGCACTGGAAGTCAATCCGGGTGCTTCCGGTCCTCGGCGACGGCGTCGTCGATCAGCTTCGACAGGCGCAGTGCCGATTCGATCGAGCTGTCATAGGCAAAGTGCAGCTGCGGCACCGAATACAGATCGAGCCGGTGCGATAGCTCGGTGCGCAAGTAGCCAGCGGTGTGCTGCAACGCCTTGACCGCCTCGTCGCCGTGCTCCTTGCCGGCGAGGTGAGTGAACAGGACTTTCGCATGCGACAGGTCGGCCGACACTTCGACTGCGGTCACGGTAACCATGCCGATCCGCGGGTCCTTGACGTGGAGGCGCAACAGATCGGCAAGCTCGCGCTGGATCTGGTCACCGACGCGCTGCGCGCGCTGTGAGTGGCGTTTCATGGCATTGCGTTGCTAGAGCGTACGGGTGACCTCGACGATCTCGTACACCTCGAGCTGATCGCCCTTTTCGATGTCGTTGTAATTCTTCAGCGACAGGCCGCACTCGAAACCGGCCTTGACCTCACGCACGTCGTCCTTGAAGCGCTTGAGCGAATCGAGCTCGCCGTCGAAGATAACCACGTTGTCGCGCAGCAGCCGCACTTTCGAGCCGCGCCGCACGACGCCTTCCAGGACATAGCAGCCGGCGACCGTGCCGACCTTCGAGATCTTGTAGACCTCGCGCACCTCCACCAGTCCGAGCTGGCTCTCCTTCTTTTCCGGCGTCAGCATGCCGGACAGCGCCGCCTTGATCTCGTCGACCGCCTCGTAAATGATGTTGTAGTAGCGGATGTCGACGCCGGAATGCTCGGCGAGCTTCCGCGCCGCGACGTCGGCACGGGTGTTGAAGCCGATGATCACGGCCTTCGATGCCAGCGCGAGATTGACGTCGGACTCGGTGATGCCGCCGACGGCCGCGTGCACGATATTGACCTTGACTTCGCCTGTCGACAGCTTGGTCAGCGCGTTGGCCAGCGCCTCGTAGCTGCCCTGCACGTCCGCTTTGACGATCAATGCCAGCGACTTGATTTCGCTTTCGGCCAGCTGCTCGAACATGTTCTCGAGCTTGGCCGCCTGCTGCTTGGCCAGCTTGACGTCGCGGAACTTGCCTTGCCGGAACAGCGCGATCTCACGCGCCTTGCGCTCGTCGCCGAGCACCATGACGTCTTCGCCGGCGAGCGGCACATCGGACAGGCCCTGAATCTCCACCGGAATCGCCGGGCCTGCCGCCACGACCGTCTTGCCGGTCTCGTCCGTCATCGCCCGCACGCGGCCGAACACGGCGCCGGCAAGCACGATGTCGCCGCGCTTCAGCGTGCCCGAATGCACGAGCACCGTCGCCACCGGCCCCTTGCCCTTGTCGAGTCGCGATTCGATGACGATGCCCTTGGCCGGCGCGTCTTTCGGCGCCTTGAGCTCGAGCACTTCGGCCTGCAGCAGAATCGCGTCGAGCAGATTGTCGATGCCGGCACCGGTCTTTGCGGACACCTGGACGAACTGCGTGTCGCCGCCGTATTCCTCGGGCAGCACGCTTTCGGCAACGAGCTCCTGCTTGACCCGGTCCGGATTGGCTTCGGGCTTGTCGATCTTGTTGATCGCGACGACGATCGGCACGTTGCCCGCCTTCGCATGCGCGATCGCTTCCTTGGTCTGCGGCATCACGCCGTCGTCGGCGGCAACGACGAGGACCACGATGTCGGTCACTTTGGCGCCGCGGGCACGCATCGCAGTGAATGCCTCGTGGCCGGGAGTATCGAGGAAGGTGATGACGCCTTTCGCGGTCTCGACGTGATATGCGCCGATGTGCTGCGTGATCCCGCCGGCTTCGCCGCTGGCCACGCGGGTGCGGCGGATCGTGTCGAGCAGCGAAGTCTTGCCGTGATCGACGTGGCCCATCACGGTGACGACCGGTGGCCGCGGCAAGGACTCCGCCGTCGTAGCCCCTGCGCTTTCGGCAAGAAGGGAATCCGGGTCGTCGAGCTTGGCCGCAATCGCCTTGTGGCCCATCTCCTCGACGACGATCATCGCCGTTTCCTGGTCGAGCATCTGGTTAATCGTGACCATCGTGCCGAGCTTCATCATCGCCTTGATGATCTCGGCAGCCTTGACACTCATCTTGCGCGCCAGGTCGGCCACAGTGATCGTTTCCGGCACCGCAACTTCGCGCACCAAGGGCTCCGGCGCGAGCGCGTGAGCCCCCTCTTCGGCCTCCTCGCCTTCCTCGTGTCGATGCTTGCCGCCCTTCGGCTGCTTCCACCCGGCGCCACCCGCGCCGCCGGTGACGTCGCCGCGCAGCTTGAGCGCGCGCCGCCGCGCCGCTTCTTCCTGGAACGCGGTCGCCGACGGCTTGCGCGAAGGCTTGTCCTTTTTCGCGCCAGGCTTGGCGACCGGCTTGTGCAGCGTGCCCTCTGTCTTCGCCTTCGCTTCGGGCTTTGCCGCAGCCGACGGCTGCACCACCGGTACAGCCGCTTCCTTCGCCACCGCGGCGGCCTCGGTTTCGGCGGCTTTCGCCAGCGCGTCTTCCTCTTCCTTTTCCTTCTTGGTCTTGCGCTTCTTCGCCTGTTCCTGCTTTTGCTGAATCTCCTCCTGCTGCTTGGCGATCAGCGCTGCGCCCTTGCGCGCTTCTTCTTCGCGCGCTGCCACGTCCGCAGCCGTCAGGACCGGTTGCGGCGCGACCGGTGCGGCCTCCTCGGCCGCGGGCGCCGCGTCGGCGCCGTCGCGTTTGACGAACACGCGCTTCTTGCGCACTTCCACCTGGATCGTGCGCGCGCGCCCGGTGCTGTCGGCGGCCTTGATCTCAGTCGTCTGCTTGCGCGTCAGCGTGATCTTTTTCTTCTGGTCCAGGCCGCCGTGCTGCTTGCGCAGATAGTCGAGCAGCCGGGTCTTGTCCTGCTCGGATAGCTTGTCCCCCTGCTTCTTGCCGGCGACGCCCGCGGCGGCGAGCTGCTCCAGCAGGATGCCGGCCGGCATCTTGAGCTCGGTCGCGAATTTATCGATTGTGGTCTGGGGCATGATTTATCTCCTGCCGCGCTGTTCCGCCCGGCCTTACTCTGCGTGTTCCGTGTTTTCGAACCAATGGGCGCGCGCCTTCATGATCAGGTCCTGCGAGCGTTCCGCCGGCAGGCCCGTCAATTCGACCAGCTCGTCGACCGCGAGGTCGGCAAGGCCGTCGCGCGTCGTGATGCCTTTTTCGGCGAGCAAGCCCGCCGTCTCATTGTCCATACCTTCGAGATTGAGCAGGTCTTCGGCGACATTTCCTACCGACTCCTCGCGCACGATCGCCTCGGTCAGCAGCGCGTTACGCGCGCGGCTCCGCAATTCATTGACTGTATCCTCATCGAAGGCATCGATCTCGAGCATCTCGTTCAGCGGCACGTAGGCGATTTCCTCCAGCGAGGTGAATCCTTCCTGGATGAGGATGTCGGCCACTTCCTGGTCGACGTCGAGCTTGTCGATGAAAAGCGCGCGCGTCCGCTCGCTTTCGACCTGATGCTTCTGCTGCGACTCCTCGACTCCCATCAGGTTGATTTCCCATCCGGTGAGCTCGGACGCCAGGCGCACATTCTGCCCATTACGCCCGATTGCCATCGCCAGATTTTCCTCGTCGACAACGACGTCCATGCTGTGCCGCTCCTCGTCGACGACGATGCTAGAGATCTCCGCCGGCGACAGCGCGTTGATCACGAACTTGGCCGGGTCTTCGGAAAACAGCACGATGTCGACGCGCTCTCCGGCGAGCTCGTTGGTCACCGCGGTCACGCGCGATCCGCGCATACCGATGCAGGTGCCTTGCGGGTCGAGCCGCGGATCGTTCGACTTCACCGCGATCTTGGCGCGGACGCCAGGGTCGCGCGCCGCGGCCTTGATCTCGATCAGGCCTTCTTCGATCTCCGGCACTTCGAGCTCGAACAGGCGCCGAACCAGATCCGGCGTGATGCGCGAAAGCAACAGCTGCGGGCCTCGCGCCTGCGCCTCGATCTTGATCACATAGGCGCGGATGCGGTCACCGACGCGCAGATTCTCCTTCGGTATCAGCTGGTCGCGAGGAATCATGCCTTCGATCCGCCCTGATTCGACGATCGCATTGCCGCGCTCGATGCGCTTGACCGTCCCGGTCAGCAGATTGTCGTCACGGTCCAGAAAGTCGTTCAGGATCTGCTCGCGCTCGGCATCGCGGATCTTCTGCAGGATCACCTGCTTCGCCGCCTGCGCGCCGATGCGGCCGAACTCGACCGGCTCGAGCGGCTCCTCGATCACGTCGCCGAGCTGCAACGGCGGATCGCGCTCGGCGGCGTCGGTGATCGCGATCTGGTGCGCCGGCTCCTCGTGCTCCTCGTCGGGCACGACCGTCCACCGCCGGAACGACTCGTAGTCGCCGGTCTCACGATCGATCGACACGCGCGCGTCGATCTCCTGGGCAAAGCGTTTTTTGGTCGCCGACGCCAGCGCCGATTCCAGCGCCGTGAACACGATTTCCTTCGGCACGTTCTTTTCGCGCGCCAGCGCGTCGACCAGCAACAGCAATTCGCGGTTCATCTTGCGTTTCTCCACTCAATCTTCGGCACCAGTCGCGCACGATCGATGTTGGCCAGAGCAATCGTGCGTGGACCCGTTTCGGTATCGAGCCGCACCGTATCGCCTTCGACGCCGCGCAGAATGCCTTTCAGCCGCCTGGCGTTATCGATCGATTCGCGCAAGGTCAGGCGCACTTCCTCGCCGGCAAAGCGGACAAAATCGGCGGGTTTCTTCAGCGGCCTGTCGAGTCCGGGAGACGACACCTCGAGCCGGTCGTAGTCGATCTGCTCTGCGGCGAAAAGATGCGTCAAATGCGTGCTCACCTGTGCGCAGTCTTCGACGTCGACTCCGCCGGGCTTGTCGATGAATACGCGCACGAGCCCGCTGCGGGCCGAGTGGTCCCAATCGACCAGCTCGTATCCCAGCGGAGGTAAGGTGCGCTCGAGAACCTCGCCTAATTTCACCAATGGCATCGCCAAAAAAACCCAAAAAAGCAAAAAAAAATGGGCTGTCGAGCCCATTTCTTATCTTTTACACCGGACGCAAGTATAGCAAAAATTGGCGCCGGCTTGAAGCCCCGCGTGCGTCCGGCGCATCGCCGCCAGCCCGGCGCTGCGTAGGTGGGACACCTGCCCGCTCGGCGGCGGATTTGACCCCGGCAGCAGCGCAGCTATCTCCCCTGATCGGCTAAACTCAGTGGCGGAAACCCCGAATCGTAAACACATATGTTGCAGCCCCCACTTACCGCGAGAACGCCCAGGCGCGCCGCGCTTCTGTTCGCGCTTGTCCTTTGCGCGTGCACTGCGCCGCCGCCGGAACGCCAGCCGTTGCCGATCACGCCGCCGGGCGACGCCGTGGGTGCCGCCGTCGTGCGGCGGCCGTTGCCCGAAACGACACCGCCCCCTGCGCCGCCCGTTGCCGCCTCGCCGGTCAATCCTCCTGCCGCGCCTACGCTGGCGATCGCGGCGCCCCCAGGCGCGATCTATGTCTGCGTCAGCGGTGCAGGCGCCGAGCTACGCCAGACGTCGATCGAGTTTTCGCCCGGCGTCGGCCAGCTTTGCCGCAAGCATCCCGAGATGGGCCCCTGCCAGTACGAGCGTGATGCCTGCCGTCGTAGCGGCGGTCGGGTCTTCGCGGCCGACGGCAGCGAAATTACGCGCGCCATCGAGGACGAGTACGACAAGCGCGTGCTGCGTATCCGGCTAAAGTCCAATTAGCGATTTCGCCGGGTCGATTGCGCCGCCGGCCGGAATATCCAGCCACTTCGCGGTTCGTTCCTGCTATGCTATCGTCATAGGTTGAATCCGGCTGTCATAACGCTTGGGGGCGCCGCGTTCGCGTTCGGCCGGAGTCCCTGGCAGCCGAAGGAAAAGCGCCGCATGTCGGTCGTCCGAAAGTCGTCCTGGATAACGCAGCTTTGGGCCGTGGCGGCCTTGTCGCTCCTCGGTATACGCTGCGCCTCGGCTTATGACTGGCTGCAGTTCGGCGGTGACTCTCAACACAGCGGCGGGAACGTCGCCGAGACGATCCTGACGCCGGCCAACGTTGGCGCGCTGGCCGTCAGCTATCAGGTGACGCTGGCCGGTACGGCGGACGGCGCTCCCGTTCTCCTCGAGAACGTGACCACGCCGGGCGGCGTCAAGAACCTTCTGTTCGTCACGACCCGGGATGGACGG